>DASQHX010000011.1:300000-375851 GCA_035631875.1 Nitrosopumilaceae archaeon
CGACGGCGGTTTTGGAAGATCTAACCGAGGATACGGAGGCGGCCGAGATAGAGATAGAGGATATGGAGGCAACAGACGATTCAACGACGGACCCAAACCAGTCGAAACAGGAAAAGAATACGACGTTACCATAACGGAAATTAGTAGAAAAGGAGACGGTATCGCAAGAGTAGAAGGCTTTGTGATATTTGTTAAAGATGGTAAGGCAGGCCAGAATGCAAAAATAAAGATCACCCAAGTAGGTGGACGATTTGCTTCAGCCGAAATAGTAGGTTCTCAATCCGCAGCAGCAGAACCCGCAGCCGAATAAGATTTTATCTTATCCAAAAAACTAATTTTTCCCAATTTTTATTTATTTTTAATTATTTTAGAACAAATCTGATCTGGAATCACTGAGATGCGATTTTTTTCCAGTCTGTTTCCACTTTTGTAACCCACTGGAATTTCTTTTGCAGTGCAGATGTGTACAGTTTTTCCCATTCTAATCCTACATTGTCAGTCCATGCTTTGAACACTCTTGGGTCAATATAATTACGAAGCGATGTTCCAAGATTGTAGTCTTTTGTTTTCTCAGTAAGCTCTATTGTTAATTTCATCTTTTCCTCTCGAAGCTTTTGTTTTTCACGTTGTTTCTCTGTCTTTGGTGGAGCGTGCTTTAGTTTTTCTAATGCTTCTTTCTTTTTTTGTAAGGATTCATTGAAAGTTTTTGGAATAGTTCTTTTGTGATTGCATGTAATTGCAGCTTCAAGATTTGCTAGCTTGGCATGATATATCTTGATATTTTCTGTTTTTGAATCTAGTTTATCCACATTTTTGAGATAATTTTTCACTACAGTTGTAGCAAGATATGTTCTGAAAACTTTGGCAGTAAGTCCTTTTACTATCTGTCCCAGAAATTCGTTTACATGCCTTGATGTAATTCCATCAAAAATCAATTCATCTGGTTTTTTCTTTTCTGTAAATTTCTTGAAATTATCATATAGTGTTTTATCTTGGTTGCTAATTGGAAGCGATTTTTGCCATCTCACACTGTCTTTTCCTAAAAAATCAAACTCGATAGCATCAGGTTTTAGTTTGATGTGCTCAACTCTTAGCGTAGTTGCACCTACAGTATCTGCCTCATCAGGATCTTTTTCATCTCCTACCCTCATGGCTGTTTTGAATATCAAATAACATACAGTTGCAACCCTTCTTACCTTTTCGTCACGGTCTGTCATTTTTTTAACTACGTTTTCTAGTACCTTGTCAACATGCTCAGATAGTTTTATTGCCTTGTCATACTTCATCTGGTCGCGCTCTTGTTTTAAATCAGAAGTATCAGAAAGCCAAACATATTTTCGTTTTTCTGTAAGATAATCTTCCCAGCTTGCAAGCCACATGAAATCCGACTCGTGAATAATTTTTCCCCAGTTTCCAGGTGGTACTTTGGCATCCTTTCCAAGATTTAGCGTGACATCTTTTTCTGAAACTCTTGGCTTCCATTTTCCACGTAATGGATGATCTCCTCTTCCAATGAAAAGTCCTGGGGGTTCTGCCATCCAGTTTGCAACATCAACTTGCTTTCCATCAATTATCGCAACGCCGTATTTTGCTTTCATTTTTTCCTTGATCTCTTTTCTTGAGGCTGCAATTTTCTTTTTTTGATCTTTGTCCAGTGTTATCTTGGCGTCTTTTTCCAGATCAACAACCTTGAATGCTGCAGAAAAATCAATATCAGATAATGACGTGCCTTTGAATTTTGGTGGCAATACCTTTATGAAATCGTCTAGAAAATTTTTGCAAAAGGTTTTATCTTGAACATATGGAGTGTCTTTTTTCTTTGCCCACTGGTAGACCATCTCCTCCTGATCTAAACTTAGGGGTACCTTCTCGCCTTTGATCTTGATCGTTATCCCTTTTGATTCAAAGGGAGGCGGAAATGCTATTCCATTGTGTTGTAAAGTTTTCCATTTCATATTATAGATTATCACCAAATTTGTGCCTAAATCTGTTGACTTTGATAAAAATTGACTTGGTGGCGTATATCAACCTAACCACTAAATCATACGTAACCTAGAATGGATGGTAAATCAAACCAAAACTTGTGTAAATTTATCTTTTAACTAAAAAGCTCTTTTTTGATGTAATTTTCAAACTCTAGATCTGTCTTGTTCTTTTTTGCCTCAAGAAACATTATGGCATCATTTCCAACTACATATCGAGGTAATGGATTTTCAGATTTTATTGCCTTGATGATTGTAGTTGCTACTTCTTTGGCAGGTGTACCCATCTCTGACATCATGGTTATTCCAGCGATCACTTTGTTTGTAATGTCCTTGTATGCAGAATCTGATTTTCGAGATTTTTTTGTTGATGACATGAAATTTGTCTTTATTACTCCAGGTTCAATAATTATGGTATTAATTCCAAACGGAGAAAGTTCGTATCTCATTGATTCGCTTAATCCTTCTATGGCAAACTTTGAGCTGATATATCCTGGAGAAACAGGAAATCCTATTTTTCCAGCAACAGAGCTTACGTTTACTATGATTCCAGATTTTTGTTTTCGCATCACTGGAATGACTTCTTGTGATACTCTGACTACACCAAAAAAGTTTGTTTCAAATTGTGCTTTTAATTCTTCCATGGAAATATCTTCAAGGCAACCAAATAGTCCATAACCTGCATTATTTATCAAAATATCAATTCTGCCTTTTTCTTTGACAATCTTGTTTATGGCATTTTTTACACTATTATCCTTGTCAACATCAAGCTCAAGCGTTTCAAGTTTCAAATTTTCTTTTTTTGCAATTTCTCTGATGGTATATCCTTTCTTTGTATTTCGCATGGTGGCATATGTGAAGTAGCCTTCACGTGCTAAATCTGAGGCTGTCTCAAAACCAATTCCGCTTGAACTGCCTGTTACTATGGCGACTTTTTCCATGATTGGCAATTAATTTTGGCATTAATAATTTGTATTGTTATTAGACAAGAGGTTTGTCACCCTCAACTGGCTCAGAAACCTCTGTTGACTCACCATCTTTGATTCTCTGTAAAATTTCTGTACAGGCAAGCTTGTGCAAGTATTCATTGTTGTTTCCACATCTATACGAAAATGTACATCTTGGACACCCTGATTCGCTTTTGCAAGTACATTCTTTTACAATGTGCAAGCTTCGCTCAAACGCTTTTTCCAATCTGTCATATAGTGCCCTACTTGCACCGTTTCCACCTATGGCTCCATCATAAATGAAGATCAATCCAGATGTGCCAAGTGATATGCCACCTAAATCCTGTGAGACACCGCCCGTAATCATGTTACTTCCTTCTATTACAACGTGTTCTGTAGCATGATATCCGCTGGCCTCAGTATATTCTTCATTTTCAGATTTTCCTATTTCATTGACTGGTCTTGGTGCCTTGAATACAATTCCTTTTGTGACAAAATCAAATTCTAGAGGTTTTTCTAATAACACCCGTTGGCCTTGTGTCACCTCATGACCGATTTCAATATTGACATAACCATACACTCTTTTTTGTATATGCAATCTGCAAAATGCAACCTCTATTCCATTTGCATTTCTTTTCTCAAAAATTGTTTCTATAGTTGGCCATTCTTCAGTTAGCGCTTTGGTATAATACGGATAATCCCTTGGAAGAAATTCAATTTTTGCATTCATCTTCCCAGGATATTCTAATTCCTTTACTTTGTATCTTGTTCCAGCTAGAAAATAAACTGCTGATTGGTGTAGCTCTTCTAGTGCTATTGGAAGATTTCGCTCTCCAACTTTTTTACCGTTCAAAAAAATGTCAATTGATTTACCAATTCCTCTGATACTGTAATCCTCAAGTAAGGATTTGATTTGCTCATGATTTGGAACATATCTGTTCTCCATTAGCACAAGATTTCCAACAGATACATGTCTTGCAATCACTTCACCATGTTCAGCTAACTCGTGTTTTGCAATAGGCTTGTCACAGGCCATTGCTAATACTTGAAATTCTTCAATAAAGGGATTTTTTGGATCAATGTAGATTTTTTCAATATCCTCAAAATAATCAGTAGGATGATTCTTGTAATATTGTGATATTGGATCATTGCCAAGAACCAAAAACGCATAACCGTTTTGTCCCTTTCTTGCTGCTCTTCCTATTCTCTGAACCAATCTATTGACTGGTATGGTAGATGAGATTACTCCGTCTACATTACCAACATCTATTCCTAATTCAAGAGTAGGAGTAGCAGAAATCGCCATCAGAGTATCGTTTTTAAAAGAATTTTCAACTGATCTTCTGTAATTTGCCATCAATCCGGCCCTGTGTACCTTGATATCAATTTTTTGCCTTCTTGCCTGCATCGCTAAAAGCTCAGAGTTTAGATGAGAATTGTTAAAGACCAAAGTCTTGTGTTTTTTTGTTGTGAGTTTTTTTAAAATTTCAATCATTAATACCCGTTGTGTTCTAAGAGATGGGAATAACATGCTAAAATCCGTCTTTCCTTTTTTTCCAGAACCTGTTACTAATTTCATTTGCACTCCAAATAACTGCTCACAAAATGATAGTGCATTTTCTAGCGTTGCAGAAGAAGCTATTATTTGTAAATTAGATGTGATCCTTTTCAGTCTCTTTATGATATAATGAACGTTTGAGCCAAATATTCCAGAATATACGTGAGCTTCATCAACTATCAAAAATCTTACTGTATTTAATAATGCGGCAAATCTGCTTCTGTGCCACATGTGATAGTGTAACACATCAAAGTTTGTTATGATTACTTGTGGAGGACTTTCTAAAATTTTCTTTCTATCTAGTTCTTTCGTATCTCCATCAAATATTTCCACTCTAATGCCAAGCTCATCTGCGATTTCTTTTATTTTTGGCAGTTGATCTTTTGATAGAGATTTAGTCGGGTAAACAAAAAGAGCCTGAACTATATTACTTTGACTTTTTTCAAGAATCTTTTGTAAAATAGGGATTACAAACGCTTCAGTTTTTCCAGAAGCTGTTGGTGCACTGATTATTACATTACTCCCCATCATGATATTGCGTATCGCATCATCTTGGAACTTGTAGAATTTTTCTATCTTTTTTGACTCTAAGACACGAGTAATCTTCTCATCTAATCCAGATTCTGATACCGCATTTCCCATTTGGGGCTCAGGTTCAGTTATGGTTCTAAAATGTGAGACATAGTATTTTCTTGCAAACAAAATGGAGTTGGTAATCTCGTCAAGTTTGGCGTTACCTATCATTTTTTTTATCTCATCTTCACTTTGAACTATTCCTTCTTTTTCAAGCATTGCGGCTGATTTTTTCTTGGTTGGGATCTCTCCAGAATCAAACTTGTTAAGAAAATCTAGATATGCTTCATCTGTATTCTTGGTATAGTTTACAATATCTTCTAATTTACAAGATGTACAAGCAAAGACAATTTTCTGGTTGAATGTTTTCTGCATCTCCATCTTCGATTTACATTTAGGACAAAAGTACACTACCTTATCAAATATGTATGGTGATTTAATTTTTGATTTGTTGCTAATGTTGTTAACTGGTTAAACCTTTAAGCAACAAATCTAATCTTAAACCATTGGAAGTCCTTGTTACTGGCGGAACAGGATTTATTGGTTCAAAACTTGTCGATAAACTAGTTAATAGAGGAGTTTCAGTTACCTGTCTTATTAGGCAAGGAGCAATTTCAAATCCTACGGCAAAAACAGTGACAGGAGATCTTACCTATCCTGATTTCATACTGCCTGATGAAGAGTATGATGTAGTTTATCACCTTGCAGCTGCATGGCCAGGAGAAAAGGACAAGAAAATTCTAAGAGCAGTAAACTATGATGGCACAGTAAATTTATTTAGTCTACTAAAAGAAAAAACCAAATTCATTGTGTACGTGTCAGGTCTAGGTATGTTTGGTAATCCTGGAAATAATGTTGTGGATGAAAACTCACTAATAAAACCACATACAGAATATGCCAAAATAAGACTAGAAGCTCAAAAATTTCTGGAATCAAACTGTAAGGAATTAGGAATTGCGTTTAGTGTTGCATATCTTGGAGACGTTTATGGAAATGGAGGATGGTTCAAAAACATCTTAGTTGAGAGATTAAAGAAAGGCTCGTTTAGAATACCTGGTTCTGGAGAATATTATAGAAGCTTTGTACACGTAGACGATGTTGTATCTGGTCTTGAGTCAATCGCGGAAAAAAATGCCGTAAACCAATCTTTTGTTATCACTGATTCTATGCCTGTTACATTCAAGGACTTTGTTAGTTTAGTTTGCAAAGAACTGGGTATAAAAGAACCTGGAACCATTCCAACAATTTTGGCAAAGGCTGTAATGGGAGGTGATTTTGTTAAGCTTTTAACCACATCAATGAAGACATCAAATAATAAAATTACGTCGATATGTGATTTTGTGTATAAATCCTATGTCGAAGGTATCCCTGCAACAATTTCTGAAATGAAATCTTGAATTGACATATAATATCCAAACATTCCAAATTTTGTATGGGTCTTGGAAGCTATTGGGGAGAAGTACTTGATGTTCTGGAAGATATAATTCCTGTCTACGATAAGGTCAACTCTGTAATTTCACTTGGCAAGGACAAAGATTTTCGCATTAAAGGAATTTTTGGAAGAGTAAGACAAGGAAATGTGGTATTAGATGCAGGTTCTGGATTTGGAAACATGTCAAAAACTGCATTAAAGATTTGTAATGATGATTTACAAATTACACTTTATGATCCACTGCAACCAATGCTAAAAAATACAAAAAGATTATTTACAAACGATCCAAGTCTAGCTTGCGGAGTGTTTGAACACATTCCATTTCAAGACGAAAAATTTGATGCTGTAATGTGTGGCTATTCATTGCGTGATGCAATCAGTCTTAAAATTGCTATATCTGAAATTCATCGCGTATTAAAAAAAGGTGGCAGATTTGTCATTGTAGATTTGGGAAAGCCAGATAATTCATTTTTAAGATTTGGCGTCTCATTTTATCTTAGAATGATATTGCCAATCATAGCAACTGCGGCAGCAGGCAAACTTGGCTTTAAATTTGGAACTCTTTATAGAACATACAAGTTGTGGCCGAAAAATAAAAAACTTGAATCTCTATTGCTTGACAAATTCTCAAAAGTTGAATTTGAAAAAGGAATGATGGGTGGAGCAATAATGGTTGCTGCATACAAATAGTTTCCAAAACTTTAATTTTGTAACAATACAACTTGTAGTGTGTTAGATTTTTCACTTGATATCATTGGAAATGAATGGATAATCATTGCTTTTGTAGCCATAATTCTGTTTTTAGGACCAAAAAGACTTCCTGATGTATCACGAAAGATTGGAAAGCTTATGGGTGAATACAACAAGACAAAAAATATGGTACAAAACGAATTACAAAAGGCAACTACAAGCTATAATCTTTCAATACAAGGACCAGTGGAGACAGAAAGACAAAAGCTTGAAACAATTGCAAAGTCACTTGGAATTGATTATATCAATAAAACTGATGACGAACTAAAGAATTTGATCGCATCAAAGATGGGTACATCACAGTCATCACAAGGCACCGATAACTCTACACCATAAATTCTCAACAAATTTAAATAGAATATCTCGTCACTCAAGATGGTATAATTTGGTAAAGATAGATCCTTGGCAGAATGCATTAAAACAACTTGACGATGCAGCAAAAATTCTGAAACTTGATCCAGGCGTGCACGAGATGCTTGCAACACCAAAAAAAATTCTTACAGTATCCATTCCAGTTAAAATGGACAACGGAAAGATCAGAGTCTTCACAGGATATAGATCACAGCATAATGATTTTCGAGGTCCCCACAAAGGAGGAATTAGATATCATCCAGGTGTTACACTAGAAGAAGTAAAGGCACTCTCAATGTGGATGACATGGAAGTGTGCCATAGTTGATGTTCCATTTGGTGGAGGAAAAGGTGGAATCATTTGTGATCCAAAGAAATTATCAGCTGGAGAAAAAGAACGAATGACAAGAAGATACGCATATGCCATTTCTGAAATTATTGGACCAGGAAAAGATATTCCAGCTCCTGATGTTTACACTACTGGCAAAGAAATGGCTCAGATTATGGATGTATATAGTGTAATGCATGGACAAGGAGAACCAGCTGTTATAACAGGAAAACCACTTTCTGTAGGAGGCTCTCTTGCTAGAAATGTTGCAACCGGTTTGGGTGTAGCATACTGTGTGAGAGAGGGTGCAAAAAAACTCAAACTAAAACTAAGGGGCGCTAGAGTAGTCATACAAGGATTTGGAAATGCGGGAACATTTGCAGCAGAATACATAGAAAAAATGGGTGCAAAAGTTATTGCAGTTAGTGATTCAAAAGGTTCTATAATAAATCCAAAGGGACTAGATTCAAAAAAAGTTCTTGATTACAAAAACAAACATGGTTCAGTTATTGGATATCCTGGAAGCAAAAAAATAACAACAGAACAACTTCTAACTACACCATGTGATATACTTGTTCCAGCAGCTTTAGAAAATCAAATAACACCAGAGATTGCAAAAAATATCAGGTGTAAGATTATAGCGGAAGCAGCAAACGGACCAACAACACCTGAGGCTGATGTCGTTTTATTCAAGAAAAAAATAATGGTGATACCTGACATTTTGGCAAATTCGGGTGGAGTATGCATATCGTATCTGGAATGGGTACAAAACCTGCAGAGATATTACTGGACATTTGACGAAGTGGCAAAAACTATGGAAAAACATATTGTCAGAGGCTTTAATGACACATACAACTTGGCACAAAAACACAAAGTAGACATGCGAAAAGGCAGCATGGTTTTAGCAGTTAGCCGAGTACTGGAATCGTTTGAAGCACGTGGCCTGTGGCCTTAGGATATCTTCAATAGCAAGGAAAGTCAAGTTAGATTATGGCCAAAGCATTTGTCGCAGTTCATTGCAACACAGGAAAGGAAAATCAAGTAATCAGAGCATTGATGGAAATAAAAGGAATCTCAGAAGTTACAGGTGTTCTTGGACTATATGATGTAATAGTGAAGATAGAGTCAGACGACACTAGGAAACTTGAAGAAATTATTACAAAAAAAGTAAGAACCGTACCTCATATTCTTACAACCATGACACTAGTTGTCATGTAAAAAATTTTACAATGTATTGACTAGATTATAAAATAAAAAGTGATTTTAGTCTGGTTTAGGATGTGCTAAAAGAACTTCCACAGGAACAGCTCTTTGTCACGTTTGGATTGTTGATTTTAAATCCAGCACCCATCAGACTTTCAATATAGTCAACATTTGCACCTTTAAGATAGTCAGCACTATAGCTGTCTATTACCATCTTTACACCATTTTCTTCTATTACAAGATCGTCCTCTTCGGCCTTTTGCTCAAAACCCATTCCATATGAAAGGCCTGAACAACCGCCGCCTTGAACATACACTCTAAGAAATTCTGGCTTATCTGCTTCCTCTTTCATAAAGGCAATTACTTTTTCTGCTGCTTTTGGAGTAATTGTAAGCAGTTTGGTGGTCTGTGAGTTACTCATAACTAATGTGAGTCTTTTAAATTATAATAAGCTTTTCATACTTGACATATTAGGAATCTCGTAAAAAATGGGTTTTTTCTATTTCTTTGACTTATTTACAAAAGCAGTCATTCTTTCCGCTCTGTCGGGATGAGTAAAACATAATCCCCAAGTGTATAACTCCAAGGCAAGTCCTGTATCAATGTCCGAATTTCTGCCTTTGTTAATGGCAATCTTTGACATTCTTACTGCCATTGCAGAATTTTGCGCTATCATCTTTGCCATGTTATTTGCTTCCTCAGAAAGCTTTGACAATTCAATTACTTGGTTTACCAGACCAATTTCTTTTGCTTCATTTGCTTTTACTTGTCGTCCTGTATAGATCAATTCTTTTGCTTTTGCAATTCCAACAATTCTCTGTAATCTTTGTGTTCCACCCCATCCTGGACAAACTCCTATGGTTACTTCGGGCTGACCCATCTTTGCAGTATCTGCCGCAATTCTAATATCGCATGCCAGAGCAAGTTCACATCCTCCCCCTAACGCAAATCCATTTACTGCTGCAATTGTTGGTTTGCTACAATTTTCAACTGTGAAAGTTAGAAGGTGTCCTGTCTTTGCATATGCTTCTGATTCAATTGGTGTGATGGTAGACATGTATGCAATGTCTGCACCTGCAGAAAATGCCTTGTCACCTTCTCCTGTAAGTATGATTACCTTGACAGCGTCATCTTTGTCAATCTCGTTGAAAACTGTAATTAGTTCTTTAGCAACTTCAGTATTCATTGCATTATATTTGTCAGGTCTGTTTATTTTTACAGTAGCAACTCCATCTGATTTTGAGACGTTAACTAGTGACATGAAAAAACTCCAATTTACAGGAAATTAAACGTTGTCAGAAGGTTAGTGTTTTCCCCATTGATGTAATGCGGATGCAACTGCTACCCATGTTCTAATGTCATCATATACTGGAACATTGTGTTTTTCAATCATATCTGAAACCTTTTTTGTATAAGGCCCACCATTTCCACCTACTATGATTGGCTTCTTTTGCTGTTTTGAAAACTCTCCAAGATAATCAATGATTGTTTCTTCTAATGGATCATCTTGAAATACAAACCATGGCATGATGATATCCACATTAGGATCTTCCATGAATTTTTGAATTGTGTACCTATAATCATCTGCATTTGCTCCGCCAGTTACATCTACTGGGTTTCCACTTCCAATAACATATGTTACAGGATAATGCGCCTTCATTTCTTTTACAGTATTTTCTGTGACCTTGGCAAGTTCTAATCCAAATCTTTCAAAGTGATCTATTGCTCCAATCATAGGTCCTGCACCATTACTTACAAGACCAATTCTGCCGCCTTTTGCAGCTGGTTGCCATGCAAGTGCCTTTACTGCTCCTGCAAGTTCCTGATAACTATCTACTGAAATTATTCCAGCTTGTTTGAATGCTCCCATAATTATTGCATTAGAGCCTCCCAATGATCCAGTATGTGATGCTGCCTGTTTTGCTCCTAGTGTTGTTCTACCACTCTTCCAAATTACAACTGGTTTGTGTTTTTCTGCCATTACACGCTTTGCAGTCTCTATGAATTTGCGGCCATCTCCAAATCCTTCTACATATAGTGCAATTACTTTGGTCTGAGGATCGTTTGCTAGATACCAAATCATATCTGCTTCGTCTACATCTGATCTGTTTCCATAGCTTACCATCTTTGAAAGACCAAAAGTATCTGCAGTTTCTAAAAAGCTGATTCCCATAGTTCCGCTTTGAGATAATAATGCAACAGGTCCTAGTTTAGCTCTTACCATTCTTTCCTGTCCTTGGAATGCGCAATCTAGTCTATTTGCTGCATTGAACATGCCGATACAATTTGGACCAATTATTCTAATTTTGTGTACTTCTGACAAACGTTTTATTTCTGCTTCCATTGCTGCTCTATCACCACCAAGTTCTTTTCCACCCCCAGACACGATTACAACATTATGTATTCCTTTTTTTGCACATTCTTCTAAAACCGGTGCTGTAATGGAAAGATCTACACAAACCACTACCAAGTCTACCTTATCTGGAATTACAGATAATGATGGATAGCATTTGAGTCCCAAAATTTCTTCTGACTTTGGATTTATTGGATATACTTTTCCTTTGTAATCGTGTTTTGCAATACTATCTAAAACAGAATTGCCAATTTTTCCTGGAGTTGCAGATGCTCCAACCAACGCTACTGACTGTGGCGTAAAAAACGTCTCCATAAATTCTGCATTTGGTTGTACTTTAGAAATTGCATCTTTTTTGAATTCCTTTCTTAAAAGTATCTTTGCATCAACAACATAGTATGATTTTGGATACACCACAATTGGGTTAAAGTCAATGCTGTCAAAGTAGCCTGCATTGTCTGTTCCAATCTTTCCTATCTGAACTAGTGCCTTTGCAAGCATGTTTTGGTCTATTGGTTTGCTTCCCCTGTATCCTTGCAATATTTTTGCACCTTTTAGCTCTTCAAACATAGACTTTGCATCTGCAATTGTAATTGGAAGCATTCTAAACGCAACATCTTTGAATATTTCAGTTAATACGCCGCCAAGGCCTACCATTATCACTGGGCCAAACTGTGGATCGTTTTGAAGACCAACAATTAGCTCCACTCCTTGTGGAACCATCTTCTCAAGAAGAATTCCTTTTAGATGGACACCTTTTTTCTTTGATAGTCTTTTGTACATGTCATTGAAAGCTTGTTTTACATCTTTTTCATTTTGTAATCCCACCTTGACTCCACCAACATCTGTTTTGTGAAGGATTTGTGGAGAAACAACTTTCATTACAAGAGGATACCCAAGCCTCTTTGCTGCCTTTGTAGCTTCTTTGGCAGAGTTTACTAGCGCATATCCTGGTACTTTGATTCCGTATTTCTTCAAAATTGCCTTTGAAAGATCTTCTGTGATTACCTTGTGATCTGTAGTAATTGTTTGTTCAAAAACTTTGGTGACTGTACTCAATTTGAAAACTCCATTGATTCACTAATGCATTTTAAAAATTTTTGCAGATTGACGATTTTTGATAATTTTTTCATAACCAGATCCGAAAGTCTTATCGTCATTATATTAAACTTTTGTCATAGATTGAATTTTGACTTAAAATTTTGATAAAAGATTTTCATGTTGTTCTGTATTGTCTCAATGTTTTCAGGTAACTCTCTGATTATCTCTTCTGGATCAATATATTGCGTCTTACTTAGCTCATCTTTTGATTTTTCTAGCCATAGTTTGATTGTTTCTTCATCAACTTCTAGGTGAAACTGTACTCCTACAGCACTGCCTATCTGAAATGCCTGATTTTGATAATCTCTAGAGTGTGCCAGTCTTGTGGAATTTGGGGGCAGATCAAATGTGTCTCCATGCCAATGAAACACCGTGGCAGGACTCTTAATTCCAGAAAATAGACCTGACGCTATATTATCAAACTCTATGTCGTGGTAGATTCCTATCTCTTTTTTATTTCCAGGGTATACTTTGGCACCAAATGATTTGGCAATAAGCTGTGAGCCAAGACAAATACCAAGTAACGGAATCTCTTTTTTTACAGCATATCTTATCAATTCCATCTCTTCTTTTAGATACAAAAGATCATTATTTGCACTTTCAGGAGCGCCTAAAATTACAACTCCAGAGTGCTTTACCTCTGGAATTTTTTCTTTTTTGGCAAAAATGATACTAATTTTAAATCCATCTCTTTCTAGGAATTTGCCTAGATTTGATAATCCTTCATATTTTGCGTTTTGTATCACAAGTATATCAGACATAATTTTGAAAAGTGCTTAATATGTTAAATACTAAATGATTTTGTGAATTTCCACGAGTCAGAAATATTACAACTTAAAAATTTAATCCATTCATTGAATTCAAAAAAAGACAGCATAGTAGTAGTTGAAGGAAAACGGGACACGTCTGCATTACAAAAACTAGGATATTCTGGTAATATCTGTGAGTTTCATAGATTCAAAGGGTTGGCAAGATTTGCTGATTCTGTATCAAGCTACAAAAATCTGATCGTATTGTTTGATGGCGATAGAAAAGGCAAATACCTGACAAGCAAGATAATATCTCAACTAGAACATCGTGTCAGAATAGATCTCTCATTTAAGAAAAAACTTGTATCCATAACAAAGGGAAAAGTCAGACATATTGAGGATCTCTTAAAATACGCGACACATGATCGGTTTATAGACGTATTATAGCAATAGCACTTATATCCGACTCGTACGAAAATAAATTGATCAAAAATTAAGAGGATTATGAATTGCCACCTACAGGAATTGTCAAGTATCACGTTAAGCTCAGCTTTGACGTCGATGGATTGGTTGAAAAGGCCGACATAATAGGCGCGATTTTTGGCCAAACAGAAGGTCTGCTTGGACCAGAGATGAACCTAAATGAACTTCAAAAAGTATCGAAGGTCGGTAGGATAGAAGTCAACACTACGGCATCGTCTACTCAAACAAAAGGTGATGCCTTGTTGCCCATGAGCACTGATATCAACACTGCTGCTTTGATTGCAGCAGCTATTGAAAGCATTGACAAAGTAGGACCATTTGTGGCTCATTTCAAACTAGAAGCAATCGATGATGTTCGTTCCGCAAAAAAAAAAGAGATTGTTGACAGGGCAAAAGATATTGTCCAAAAATGGTCTACTAAAACAATTAGCGAAGGAGAGGAGATGCTAAAAGATGTCTCAGAAGGTGGAGGCGGAAAACTTGTTACATTTGGAAGAGAAAAGCTGGCATGCGGTTCTGGCGTTTTTGACTCTCCATGGATAATTTTAGTTGAAGGAAGAGCTGATGTAATTAATTTACTAAGAGCAGGATATGATAATGCACTTGCAATTGAAGGTGCAAGAATCGATGAATCCATTAAAGAACTATGCAATTCAAAATCAAAAGTTGTTGCATTTTTAGATGGTGACAGAGCTGGTGGGTTCATACTAAAAGAACTCAAAGCTCTAGTTAACGTTGATGTGGTTCACCGCGCACCTGAGGGAGTTGAAGTTGAAGAACTAACGCCAATACAGATTGTGGAAATTTTAAAGGAGACTGCAGAAGATATGAAAAAAGAGACGGTTAAACCAAAGTTACAAGATCCAAAAGACGAATCAATTGCAAACGTTGCAAAAAAAGTCTATCCAGATCTTAATGAATCACTTGAGGCAGTAGCACTAAATGAAGACCTTGGTGAACTTTTCAAGGTTCCAGTAAGTGAGGTTGTAGGAAAACTTTCTCCAGGATCTGGTATAAAATATCTAGTTTTAGATGGAATCATTACACAAAGACTAATTGATGCTGCAAAACAAGCTGGAATAGAGTGCGTTATAGGTCATAGAATGGCTAACCTAAAATCTGCTGATGGTATGGTACTAAAAACATTTACAGAGCTGGGCATAGCCTAAATTTTAATGCCAGAACTCAAAGTTCAACACATCCTTACACTAGCAGAACTTTTAGCAAAAGGTGCCAGACATAACTTTGTTACAATCACAACACTGTCACTAGGAAAAAGTATAAACAAATCACAACAAGCTGCATCAAAACATCTTTTGGAATTAGAAAGAGATGGGTATGTTGAGAGGATGCGAAGTGGACAACGGGTCTCTGTTAGAATCACAACTAAAGGACATACTGAAATGGCAAGAATATCTACAATTTTAAAATCAAGCTTGGAATCTTCACCATCTTATATAGAATTTAAAGGCACAATAGTTTCTGGCATGGGAGAGGGTGCATATTATATGTCAATGAAAGGGTATGAAAAACAGTTTAAATCAAAACTTGGTTACATCCCATTTCCTGGAACACTAAATGTTAAACTAAAAGATAAAGAATTCATCGAAGCAAAACGTACTCTTGATGCACATCCTGGAATAATGATAAATGGATTTTCTGATGGCAAGCGAACGTATGGTTGGGTAAAATGCTATCCTTCAAAGATCAACAATTCAATTGATGCTGCATTGATTACTTTGGAAAGGACGCATCATGATGATTCTGTTATAGAATTAATTTCAAAAGAAAACATCAAAAAAATAACAAAACTATCAACTGGCTCACAGATCTCAATCAGAGTACCTATTCGTTCAAAATAATAAATTCATCCAAAAACAGCTTCATTATTCTTATATGTACAAAATTTGGTATAGAGACAAATGGCTTGAAATGTCTATTATCTGAAAATGAAAAAAATAATTTAAAATAAATTAAAACTTCATAACTATGTTCTGTAAATAGAGCTACCGTACTCATTTTCTATTTTAGAGCTTTTAATGTCTGGTATGGGGGATTGTAATCTTGCAATGCTTACATTAACATTAATTTTCCTGCATCCATCAGTTATGAATTTCTCCTGATGAACTTGATCGTATCCTAGTGCTATGATATCAGGTTTTACATATGCTACCGTCTTGAAAATATCTCCTTCATATCCTACTACTGCATAATCCACCATTGAAAGCGAATTTACCAAATCGCGTCTTAACTCCATGTTGTGAAGAGGTATTCTACTCTTCATTTTTTGTGCTGTCTGATCTGTTGCTATTACAACAACTAATACATCACCAAGAGTCTTTGCAGCTCGTAACGTGTGTAAATGGCCAGGATGTATTATATCAAAAACTCCGCCTGCCAAAACAACTCTTAGTGAAGATCTACCTAACTCTGTAAGCGTTTTTTTATCCGACTCAACTATTCCATGTTTTACAAATGATTCTATCTTTGCTTTGAGATGATCAGGATTTACAGGAAGCTTCCTTCGAATTATTGAAATAGGATCATCTTTTGAAAGAGCGGCTACGAATAATGCTGAAATTATTTCCTTATCGAGTGCATCCAACCATATCACTAAAACAAGATTCCTACCATTAGTTTATCTATAAACTCTATGCCCACGGGTCCATTCCTTTTGAAAATCTCAAGGCATCTATCAGTCCTTCTGCATATCCTATGCTTAGTACTGCAAGCTCATCCTTTCCTTCACTTTGAAACTTTTCAGCATCTTCCAAGTAAAGATCAGCATTTTCTAAAACAGATTGAAGTGATTTATCGTCTTTGAATTGTTTTGTTACTTCGTCTAATGCTTTTCTAGCTTTTGGAATGTATTTTTGGAGCATCTGATCTGAAATTTTTTTAATCTTTGAAGAATTATCAAATGGTTCATCAAGACATTTTGCAAGAACTTTTAACGCATCATGTTCTGTAAAATGCATCTTTCCTGGTATTATAATTGTGTGTGGAGGCTTACCGAAACTCGTTTTTTTAAGTGTGGATAATTTTCCTGCTACTATGTTTTGACTTTTTGCACCAATCCTTGATGCCACTATTGCAAAACTTGATTCGTCAACAACATTTCTTTTTTGTTCATTTTCAATCCAAAGTAGATTTGTTAATGCATCTTTTGGATCCAAGAAGAATTTTTTATCATTATTATATTCTAATATTATTATAGTGTGGCTTCCAGCTATGAGATTTTGATAAATTGTATAATATACACTAGGGACTGATTGTTTCTCATTCATCATGGTTACAGGCTTTCCTAATTTGTAATAATGTAGACCACATTCTCCAACTAATGAAGTGATAGCAGATGCGGCATGGATTGTTTTTGTTTTAATTTTTTCCAAAATGGCTCTTGTCCTCAATTCTATGTGAGTTGTTGCTATGTAGGGATCTCCATATGAGACAAGTACAACATTTTTCTTTTTTGCTTCTTTGAGAATTGCCTTTCCGTCCTCTACAATCCATCTTGGTGCAGTTTTGAACTCGCCTTTTACCATCTTTTTTATTTTTAGCATTTCTGATTGTGGAATAGGACTAGTAAATATTTCAAAAAATACTACGTCTGCACTCTTTAGTATTTTCAATGTATCAAGACCTATTCCATCAGGACCAGAAATTCCTAGACCTACAAACCAAAGCATAATCGAATTTCAGATTTTGGTTATTTTGAGCTTCGTATTATTTACTATGCAATCTTTTTAGATGATAAAGCATTTGCTTGAAAACTTCAATACTTCTAAGAAATTCATCTACGGAAACCCGTTCATCTATGGTGTGAGATGCATGTGGATCTCCTGGACCATATGTGACAACAGGTATATTCAATGCATTTCCAATTATGTTCATATCGCCGGTTCCAGTTTTTCGAATTAACTGAGGCCTTGCTTTTTCAACATCTAGTACTCCCAAAGTTAATGCCCTTACAAGTGGTGAGTTGTGTGGTGCCTCAAATGGTTCTGTTTCATCAAGTACAGAATAAAATGCATTAACTCCTTGTTTTTTTGCAACCTCTTGTACTGTGGTTGCTATTTTTTCTCCAACTGTTTTGCAGTTCATGTTTACTGGAATCCTGATATCCATTATTGCATCACATTCTAGTGCTGTTACATTGTGACTAGTTCCTCCTTTTATCTCAGTTAAAGTAGCTGTTAGGATCATACCCTTTGGTTTGTCAGATTGGTTTGCCTCTAGTGAATCTTTGAGTTCTTTAATGAACACATATGACTCGTCTATTGCATTTTTTGCAAGCCAAGGAGCGCTAGCATGTGCACTATTTCCTACATTTACTTTGAGATTGATAGCAATTCTTCCCTTGTATGCTATTGTTATATTTCTAATTCCGCTTGGTTCACCAAAGATGGCATAATCAATATCGAGTTTTTGTTTAACCAAACTTTTGATTCCTGTTGCATTTCCTTCTTCATCTACTACTGCCGCAAATACTACAGTTCCACTATTGTTTTGAATTGATGCTGCGGCAAGAAGCATTGCCATAAGTGGAGCCTTTGCATCAGAAGCGCCACGTCCATAAATGTACCCGTTGTCATTTTTTACTTTTATTTTACCAGGTACTGTATCCATATGCCCACACAAAAGAATTTTTGGAGAGCCAGCTCCTTTTGTTGCAATAAGATTTCCAACCTCATCAATGTGAATGTTTTCAAATCCCAAATCATCACACTTGTCTGCTAAAAATTCTGCAAGAGGTTTTTCTGCAAGTGAAGGAGTGTAAAGCCTAAGTGCTTTCTCAAGCATCTTTACTGAAAACCTTGGTGTTACGGTAATTGAAGAGTCCAATTCTTATTTTCTCGACTGTAGTGCGTAATCTATCATCATTGCTGGAATATCTACACCAGTAACTCTGACGGTATTTTTGTATTCTGTTGTGTTGTTTACTTCATGTACAACAAGGCCCTTTTCTTTACTTTCCATTAGATCTACTCCTACTATCTGACCGTATACAGCATTTTTTGCCTTGATACAAATATCTTCCAATTCTTTTGTCACCTCGCACACTTCGGCTCTTCCGCCAAGTGCCATATTTGTTTTCCATTGTCCGTCTCCAGAGTATCGGTATATGGCAGCAACTACCTTGTCTCCTATCGTGATCGCTCTGATGTCTCTGGGCGGTCTTTGCACAAATTCTTCTAGATAATATACTTGGTAAATTGGGTACATTCTCTCTCTGCTTTCCATTATTCCTTCGGCAGAATCGCGATCCTTTAACAGTGCGATCATTCTTCCCCAACTACCTACCGTTGGTTTGAGCACCATTGGGTAACCGTTATTTTCTAGGGCTTCTAGTGCAGCTTCTTCAGAAAAGGCAACTGCACTAAATGGTGTTGGTATATTTTGTTTTTGCAAAAGCATATGTGTGAACAATTTGTTTCCGGCAAAGATGCTGGTGTTTAAAGAATTTATCACATTTACTCCTTTTCCTTCTAGTGCTGCTGTTGAGTGAAGACTACGATAGTAACTAACACATCTTTGTAATACGGTATCGAAGTTATCTTTTCCTTTGTCTAAATCTAAAAATAAATTCTTACAGTCCACCATCTTTATGTCGGTATCTTTTTTCTTGCCTGCGTCAAAGAGTGCTTTTTCTTCCCACCGGATGGTGTCGTAAAGAATCGATAAACCTGAACTCACTGGCCCCAGTCCTCACCAACAGTTTGTGCTGGTTTTAACTCAAAGCCGGTAGATCCTTTTACAAGTTCAAAGCTTGCACCACAATCTGGACATGTTATTATTTCTCCTGCCATGGAATCTTTTGGAGGGGAGATGTTTGCATCACATTCTAAACATTTCATATTATTTTCCTGTTTTTATCTTCACTTGGGTGTCATTAATTATCTTTCTTTCCAGTCTGTCATCTAATGGAATTTCAAGCAAGTCTCCCATTCGCAAGTTCTTAAGACCTGCTGCAACAGCTTTGGCATGCTCATCATTTTGTTCTAAACCTAAAAGAGACATTAGATATGCCGCACCGTTTTTACCAGCCAGTTCTCCAAATACTATTCTTCTCCGGTTTCCTACTACTTTGGGATCAATTGGCTCGTATGCTGCAGGGTTTCTAAGAATAGCAGCTAGATGAGTTCCTGCCTTGTGTTTGTAGGCAGTAGCACCAACTATTGGCTTGGAATCATATGGTCTGATAGTAGTATATTGTTCGATTAACCTTGAGAGATCCATTAACATATCTAACCTGAAACTGTTTGGAGATTTGTAAAGATAGGATAATGCAATTGCAGTTTCTGCTAATGCAGGAATTCCAGTCCTTTCACCAATCCCGTCTATTGTAGTGTGAATTTGATCTGCTCCGGCATCACAACCAGCAAATGCATTTGCTAATGCCAGCCCAATATCATTATGACAGTGTACATCAAGTGGTATTTTTATTTGATCACGAACTGTTTTTACTAAATTATACATTCCATTTGGGCGCATTATTCCTACCGTATCTGGAATACTTATTCTGTCAACACCAACTTCTTCAATTGCCTTACACATCTTTATCAAAAATTCTGGCTCTGCTCTGCTGGCATCTTCCATTGTAAATCTCATTTTGAGTCCGTGTGATTTTGCATATTCTACAGTCTCAACTGCTCTGCGTAACGCCTCTTCTCTAGTTATTCTTAATTTATCATTTAGATGTATATCTGACATTCCAAGATATGTGGCCATCCAAGTTGCATCGCAATCAAGTGCAATATCGACATCTTCCTTCAAGGCACGTACATGTGCTACAATATCTGCTCTTAATCCTTGTTTGATTATTGTTTTTGTTGCTTCTTTATGATCACTTGATACAACTGGAGAAATCTCAATTTGATCAACACCAAAATAATCAAGCATCCATGCAATTTGGATTCGTTGTTTGTTTGAAAATGTAACTCCTGGATGTTGTTCTCCTTCTCTTAGAGTGCTATCTAGGACATGAATTTTCTTTGGTTTTACTCCAATTTCATTATATTTGTATGCGTAGTAATTCGGATCGTCCATTGCTGATCTAGTACAAAAAACTGGCGAATATAAACATATTCGTACAGAAATCGGCTATTTTTAGAATATCTAAGCCGCTTTTCGGCATTATGGATAAAAAAGATCCGAACTTCGTTTTTTAAGTTACAGTACGTAATATGATGACCGTGTTGGTATCAAACACACCAGGAACTTTGCGCAAAGAATCAATACACACATTGATATCTGTAATGGTTGGTGCTCTGATTATAACTGCAATATCATACTGTCCAGTAATTTCATAAACAGTATGGACACCGTGTAGCTTTGTTAATTTTGCTGAAACTTTGGATGTGTCAGTTGCAGAATCCACAGAAATCAAAATGATTGCACTAGTTGCATTTGCATCTCCTGTTTCTACTGTGAATTTTTTTATGATTCCACCATCAGTAAGATTTTTTACTCTTCTTCTTACTGCAGATTCAGAAAGACCAAGTTTTTGTCCTATCACTACAAAAGATTCCCTAGAATCTTTTTTTAATATTTCAATGATTGAATCATCTGTTCTGTCTTTAGACATTTCTTCTTTTTTCCTCTTTTCCTATTATCATATCTAATGTTTCTAAAGCTTTGGTTATATCTGATTCAGAAATGACAAGAGGTGGTAGTAATCGCAATATGTTCTTTCCAGAATATAAAAGTAAAAGGTTGTTTGCTATTCCATCAAACAAAATATCTTTTACTTCAAATTTCATTTCTACTCCAATCATCAAACCCTTACCTCTTACTTCACGAATAATTTTGTGCTTTTCCTTTAATCTCTCTAATCCTTCTCGGAATAGTTTTCCCATTTTTGCTGCATTTTCAACCAATCCATCTTGTGTCAAGGCTTCAACTGAAGCAATACCTGCAGCGCATGAAAGAGGATTTCCTCCAAAAGTAGATGATTGCTCACCTTTACTAATACAAGCGAGAATATCCTCTCGTACCAATGTAGCTCCCATAGGAACTCCTCCTGCAATTCCCTTTGCTAGGCACATAATATCTGGAGTCGTATCCCAGTGTTGACCTGCCCACATCTTGCCAGTTCTGCCAAGGCCAGCCTGAATTTCATCAAAGATCAAAAGAATGCCTTTTTCATTACATAATTTTCTAACAGCCTGTAAGAATCCATCTGGTGCAACATGAATTCCACTTTCTCCCTGTATTGGTTCTATTATGATAAATGCAGTATCAGAATTTATTGTAGATCTTAAAACTTCAATATCTCCAAATGGTGAGAATGAAACTTTCTCTACTAATGGTTCAAATGGTTTTCTATATTTTTGACTAAATGTAATTGAAAGAGATCCAAGTGATTTTCCATGATAAGAGCCATTCATTGCTACCATTCCAGTTTTACCGGTGAATTTTCTTGCAAACTTTATTGCGGCCTCTACTGCCTCAGTTCCACTATTATTTAGATAAACTTGATTTAGATTCTTTGGAGCTATTTTCATCAGAGTTTCTAAGAATCGTTCACGTGTTTTGTTGTAAAGTGAACTATGTACTGTTATTATTTTATCAAGTTGTTCTTTTATTGCCTTTACAACACGTGGATTGCAATGACCAACAAGAGCAACACCATATCCACCCATACAATCAATGTACTCTTTTCCGTTAGTGTCCCACACATGTGAACCAAGACCGCGTTCTATTGTAACAGGAAATCTCTGATAGATATTTCCCATGAATTGATCTTCAATCATTTTGTAATCACCGTACAGTTATCGTGTGCAATGGCAGCTGATATGGGGTTTTCTCTTTGACCGTTTGCAATAAGAGCTTGTTTTACTCCCATCTCGAGGGATTCTGTTGCAGCAAGTATCTTTTTTTCCATACCAAAGCCTATTTTTGGAAGAATTTCCTTTGCTTCAGCTAAAGAAAGTTTCTTTACAAGTTTTTCATCCATCAGTAAACCATCCACATTAGTCAAAAACAAAATCTTGTCAGATTGCATCTTACCTGCTACATATGCGGCGGCTCTATCTCCATCTACATTAAGAAAATCAGATTCTTCGCTTATTGCAATTGGTGATATGACTGGAACGTAGCCTTGATCTAGGATTGATTTTATAAGACTCGAATTTACTTCTTTTATCTTTCCAGTATATCCTCCATCTATTGCCATCTTGCGACCTTTTTCATTAATCACAATCAATTTTTTTTTGCGTTCAGCCTGAATAATTCTTCCATCTACACCTGACAGTCCAACTGCATTGATGCCATTTTTTTGTAACATTCCTACTATCATTTTGTTTATTTTTCCAGACATTACCATGGTGAAGATCTCTACAGTTTCCTTGTCAGTAAATCTACTTTTTATTCCGCCTGGAGAAACAATGAATTTTTGTTCTTTTCCTAATGCCTCTGAAATCTTTGTTACTTCTTTTCCTCCTCCATGTACCAGAATTACTTTTTCTTTTTCTGAAACTTTTTTTAGATCAGAAATAGTTGACGGATGAAGTCCATCTACTACACTTCCTCCGATCTTGATTGTAATCATTTTCTCACACAGGTGTTAACGGAGAATATCTGAGACCTTCCATCTCGTCAAAACCTGCCATTACATTCATGTTTTGTATGGCAGAACCAGCTGCCCCTTTCATCAAATTATCTGAGGCTGACAATACCACCAATCTATGATTGTCTTCATCTATATCAAATCCTACATCACAAAAGTTGGATCCAACTACAAACTTTGGATCCGGAAACTTGTAGAATCCTTTTTTATCACGAATTAATCTGATAAATTTTTCATTACCATATTGTTCACGATATAACTTCCAAAGGTCCATCTCGCTCATTGGATTGTTAAGGAAAGTGTGATTTGTACACAATATTCCTCGTACAATATCTACCGCATGTGGACTCATAGAAACATGAATCTTTTTTCCTGCAACCTCTGTTAACTCTTGTTCTATTTCACCGGTATGTCTGTGCTTTGCAGGCTTGTATGGTCTGATCACTCCTGACCTTAAAGCATGATGGGTACCAGCCAAAGAACCTGCACCTGCACCAGATGAACCAATTTTTGAATCAACAATGATGTGTTCTGTATCAATTAGGTTTTTTTTCACTAGTGGATATAACGCAAGTATTGAAGTTACTGCCATGCATCCAGGACAAGAAACAAGTTGTGATTTTTTAATTTGTTCTCTGTGAATTTCTGGAACTCCAAAAACTGATTTTGACAATAATTCTGGATAAGGATGTTGCCAGCCATACCACTTGTCATAATCTGGGGCATTGTGAAGACGATAATCTGCACTTAGATCAATTATTTTCATTCCACGATCATACAATGCCTTTACTATCTCAGTTGCTGTTCCATGCGGTACTGCAGTAAAAACAAGATCACACTTGTCTGATAATTTGTCATAATCTAATTCAGAAAATGTAATATCAGTAAATCCTTTCAAGCTTGGCTGAATCCTTGAAACATATTCTCCCACATATTGTCTTGACGTTACCATGGAGATCTCTACTTTGGGATGGCTTACAAGTAGTCTGAGCATTTCTCCTCCCACAAAACCTGATGCGCCGATAACTCCTACTTTCATTGATACACTCCTAGCATAAAGGGGTATAATTTATTTTATAGCTTGCTTGATTGCAAAATCAATCATTTCTTTTGGAATATTCTTTTTTGAAACTTTTGATAATCCTTTGAACTCTACGGTATTGTTTACTTCGTGTACAACTAGTCCTCGTTTTTCATCTTCCATTATATCTACTCCCAATATTCCTCCACCTACTGCTTTTGATGCTTTCATACAAACATCCTCTAACTCTTTTGTTATCTCACACAAAATTGGTTCTGCACCAAGAGCAATGTTTGTCTTAAAACCGCCAGACGAAGTTCTATACATTGCAGAAATGACTTGATCTCCTACTACAATACCACGAATATCTCTTGGAGGTCTTTTTATCATTTCTTGAAGGTAGTAGATTCTGTCTAATGGTCCATCACTTAGTTCTCTTACTTCGATTATCGCATCTGCAGTTTCTCTGTCCTTAAGAGGTATGACGCCTCTTCCCCAGCTTCCTACTATGGGTTTGATAACTAGTGGATATCCTACTTTTTCAAGATTCTCAAGTGCAGCTTCAGGTGAGAATGAAAAATATGTTTTTGGGGTAGGTACATTGTGTTTTTTTAACAAAAGTGATGTTATCATCTTGTTGCCACAGTTATTTGCAACTTCATATTTGTTTATGACTGGCACATCAAGAAATTCTAAACATGCAGTAAAATGCAGACCTCTGAAATAGCTTACACATCTTTCCAGTACTACATCACCAAAATCAAAATCATTTTTTTTACTTTCAGTACTTACCTGAGTTACTTTGGCATCAATCATCTTTGTATCGTGACCAAGCTCGATTGCTTTTTCCTCGAGCATTTTCTCCTCTGTTCTGACTCGATCGTAAACGATACGAATCTTTGACATTTATTCTCCCCAATCTTCGCCGACTTTTTCAGCGTGTTTGAGTTGACAAGTGGTGCCATTTTTCGAGGCTATCTCAAAATCTGCTCCGCAGTCAGGACATGAAATTATTTCTCCTACACTTGCATCATCTGGAATTTTTAACATTGCATCACATTCTGGACAATTCATATTTTATTTTTTCACCTCTTTTTTAGTAATTTATTAGCTTCTGTTGATTGGAGTCCCCACAACTCAACAAATCCTTTTGCCAAAGTTTGATCAAATGTGGAACCAGATCCATATGTTGCCAAGTCATGGCTGTACAACGAATATTCTGATTTTCTTCCAACTACTATTAGACTTCCTTTAAACATCTTTAGTTTTACAGTTCCGCTAACTCTCTTTTGAGTCGCATTGATAAACATATCTAAATCAGATTTTAGTGGATCCTGCCACAATCCGGAATATGCTAACCAAGCCCATTCTGAATCTACAAGTGATTTGAATCTAAGTTCGTGTTTTGTAAGAACCATCTTTTCCAGATCGGTATGAGCCTCAATGAGACAAGTTGCTGCCGGTGTTTCGTATACTTCACGTGATTTTATACCAACTACACGATCTTCTATGTGATCCACAATACCTACTCCACAAGCGCCTGCCTTTTTGTTGATGTATTGTATTAGTTCAATAGGTTTTAGCTGTTTACCGTCTGCTGCGACTGGTACACCTTCTTTGAATTTTATCTCTAGATATTGTGGTTTATCTGGCATATTCCTAGTCTTTACCCAAATGAACGCATCTTCTGGTGGTTCCTTGTATGCATCTTCCATATCTCCTCCTTCAATAGCACGACCCCACAAGTTTTGATCTATACTAAATCTTTTTGCGGCAGTATCTATTTGGATGCCGTGTTTTTTTGCAAATTTTAGTTCAACATCGCGTGTAAGATTAAGATCCCTAATTGGTGCTATGATAGGAAGTGTAGTACCTGAACGCATTGTAACATCAAATCTTACCTGATCGTTTCCTTTGCCTGTGCAGCCATGTGCAAGTGCTTTGGCATTTTCTTTTTTTGCAATATCTACTACCTTTTGTGCAATCAATGGCCTTGCTAGTGCAGTTGCAAGACAATATTTTTTCTGATAAAGTGCATTTGCCTTTATAGAAGGAAAAATGAAATCATTTACAAATTCTGAACGCGCATCCAAGTTGTAATGTTTTACTACTCCAAGTTTTTTTGCCTTTGATGCGATCTTTTTTTGATCATCACCTTGACCTACATCTATTGTAACAGTAACTACATCCAAGTTGTGTTTTTCTTGGAGATATTTTACAACAACTGAGGTGTCTAAACCACCAGAGAAAGCTAGAACTGCTTTTCCTTTCATTGAGGTTTTCTGTGATCAGATTTTAGCATTTATCTTTTGTGCTTTGTAATCTTTTAATTTTATTTTAGGATAAAAACAAAAAATTATTTCTAAAACAATGAGACAAACTAAATTAGTCCAAGCTAAAATTCGAACACTATTTAACCGCATTATTATAACGCTGTTATATGAAATTGATCGCTTGGACTGAGGCATTTTTAGTGTCTACTGGAGAGAAGGAACGAATTTCTTATGACTAAACTACAAGCAAAAAACATTGTAAAACATTTTGATCATAATGGTAACTCTGTTCTTGCCTTAGATGGAATTAATTTGAATGTAGAAGAAGGTGATTTCATATGCATTGTTGGTCCCTCTGGATGTGGTAAATCAACATTTTTGAATATTGTAGCAGGACTTGAAAAACCTGATTCTGGTGAAATTTTACTTAATGGAAATCAAATCACAACTCCTGGTCCTGATAGAACAATGGTCTTTCAAGAAGGTGCTTTATTTCCATGGCTTAAGGTAATTGATAATGTAGAATTTGGATTAAAAATGGCTGGAATTCCAAAAGATGAACGTCGACAAATCTCGGAACGATACTTGGACATGATGCAGCTGACCAAATTCGCAGATTCGTACATTTATCAGCTTTCTACTGGAATGAAGCAAAGAGTTGCAATTGCACGAGCTCTTGCTATGGATCCAGAAATTCTTTTAATGGATGAACCATTTGCAGCACTAGATTCTCAAACAAGAGATTTACTGTTAGTAGAATTGCAATTAATTTGGGAGAGGACAAAAAAGACAATAATTTTTGTTACACATAATATTTCAGAGTCAGTAATTTTAGGAAATCGTGTTGTTGTATTTAAAAACAGGCCATCTAAAATTAAAAAAGAATTTGTAATTGATTATAGGAGACCTAGACTTGCTGAGGATGAAAACCTCCAAAAATATTATCATCAAATTCTTGAAGAATTAAAGAGCGAAGTAATGGCACGGATAAAAGATGATAACATATGAGTGAAAAATTGATTTCAAAGAAGACATCTCATGGTAGTTTTGATGATGCTGCTAATGCAGCATTGTTTCTTGCAGTGTTTATTGGTGTATGGCAAGCAGTCTTCATGTTTGGCATATGGCCAACAATCTCATTGCCTTCACCATTGATGGTTGCAGAATCATTTGTGAAGATACTTTGGAATCATTCTCTACCTGTGAGTATAGGTGTAACTTTGGCAAGACTTGTAGCTGCATTTGCTATTTCCATAGCCCTAGGTACCCTCATAGGATTAGCCATGATTAAATTCAAGGGATTTGGAAAGACTCTAAGTTCATTTTCTGCTGGTCTTTTGTCATTTCCAAGTATTGCATGGGTGCCTTTCTCTATTCTGTTGATTGGTTTCAATGACTTTGGAATTTTGTTTGTAGTTGTCATGAGTTCAATTTTTTCAATAATGATTTCAACATATAGCAGCGTTAGAAACATACCGCCAATCTATCTTGATGCCGCTAAAAATATGGGTGCAAAAGGATTCTATTTATTTAGACATGTAACCATACCAGCTGCTACACCTTCATTAATCATTGGCATCAGACAAGCTTGGTCATTTGCATGGCATGCTATCATTGGTGCCGAAATATTGATGTCAATTGTTGGACTAGGTCATATTTTGTCTGTTGGGAGAGACTTTCTTGATATGGGTCAGGTAATTGCAAGCATGATTACTATATTTGCAATTGGATTGTTAGTTGATAGACTGTTGTTGTTTAAACTAGATGAGCGAGTGAGAAGAAAGTGGGGACTGGATCATCATCGTTAGAGGGTTATATGCATGACTCCTAAAATTAAATTTGTAATTGTTGGATTAATAATTGGAATAGTTATAGCTATTAACTTTTTTCCAAATCAGGTTTCTGTGATAAATAATTCTAACTTTACAGATACTAAATCCGTTAATGTCACAAAGGTTGATACTCTGCGAATTGGATATTTTGCAAACATAAATCACGCACAAGCAGTAATCGGTCTTGGAAACGGAGATTTTCAAAAGGAACTTGGAGATATCAAAATAGAAACACAAGTCTTCAATGCAGGTCCATCTGCAATCGAAGCATTATTTGCAAATAAGGTTGACGTTACATATGTTGGATCCAACCCTGCAATCAATGGTTATATCAAATCTGATGGACAAGGTTTGCGAATCATTGCGGGTGCAGCAAGTGGTGGTGCAGTTTTTGTGGTTAGAAATGATGCGGATATAAATTCTGCCGCAGATTTTGCTGGCAAAAAGTTTGCATCTCCTCAAATTGGAAATACACAAGATGTTGCACTACGACACTATTTACTAAAAAATGGATACAAAACTACTGAGAATGGAGGAAATGTAACAGTAATTCCTGTGAATAATCCTGATATTGTGACGCTATTTTTAAAAAAGAGTATTGATGGGGCATGGGTGCCAGAGCCATGGGGCGCAAAACTTGTCAAAGAAGCAAATGGAAAAATTCTGGTGGATGAGAGAGATTTATGGTCAAATGGAAAATTTGTAACAGCACAAATAGTTGTTAGAACTGATTATTTGAAAAGTCATCCAGATGTTATAAAAAAACTACTAGAAGCACACATTGATGAGACTATCTGGATAAATAACAATAAAGATCAAGCCGCTCAAGCATTCAATGTACAATTAGAAAAACTCACAGGCAAGACAATCCCTGATGATGAATTCAAAGATGCGTTTTCACGACTTGAAATAACATATGATCCAATGAAAGAATCACTTTACAAATCTGCTAATGATGCATTTGAATTAGGTTTTCTTGGAGATAAAAAACCAGATTTGACCAACATATATGATTTAGCGCTTCTTAATCAAATTCTTGGGGAAAAAAATCTGTTAACTATACCTTAATGTTGAAAAACTTTCTAATCCGTTTTCTTTTTCCAAATAATGACACTGACAATTACAGCAACAGTGGGTATTATTACCAACAAATAATTTCTAAAATTGGCTACTGAGAGTGAATTTTGTGGTTCTTCAGTACTATTAGAATTACCTAAATTAATAGCAGGTAAAAGTGGCTGTCCTTGCTCTGCGAATCCTGAAATTAAAACATTGCTAGTTGATTGGTATGGCAAATTGAAAGCTACATGCCAATATCCGTCTGGGTCTTTACTTTGCAACGCATCAACTGGGTTGCCGTTTAAAGAAACAGAAAATTTTTGGTTATCATTTTGTAAGGGGATCATGAAATTTACATATGTTACTTGAGGCCAAGGATTTCTGGCAGTAAATGAAAGTGAATTTTGCGAGTCATCAAATTTTGCATTACCTAAATTTGCTGCCGTTAAATAGGTAAAAGAAACTCTATCTCCACCCTTTTGTGCATAAAGTGTTAATGTTGGATCCTCACCTAATGCAAAACAACTATAGTAACTCACCTTTGACGCAAGCAATGGATCAGGGTACATGGTAAACTTTGTTTTTTCACCGGGTTTCAGCTCAGATATTGTTTCAACACTTTTACCAGTATCAAGAAATTTTCCATCCTTGCCATAAATTACAGCATATACTTTGACTCCATGTACTGTGACAGTATCATTATTTATGATAAAACCTGACGTGTGACCGTCTGCATGTTTGACTAGTGTGGTATTGTAAATTACTTGAATATCTATGGCATTATGTTTTGCAGGTACAAAACTTACATCTGGTTTTTCTAAAATTGCATTTTTACTCTCTACTTGCGGTATTTTTATTTTAAATGGTATGTCTTTTCCTGCATCAACTATTGACAGAGTATAGGAATCAGAAATCATACTTACATTATCTTTTATGTTTATGGTAATTGTAGGAATTATTGCAACATTTTGTGTATTTTTGACAGCACCAATGACGGTGTATACACCATTTGAATCAAAATATCCTCCAAACTCATTATCAGGAATCCAAACTTCAGCACTTGCATGCTGAAAGGAAACTAAACCTATAGCAAATAATCCTACAAATAAAATTGATATTTTAAATAAATTCATATCATGTACACAAACATGATTTGTTATTCTTTAATTTTAATTAGTCGCTGATTTTCAATTCTTATTAGGACTCCTCACGCCAGATTTTTCAATATCTCTAAGGCTCCAATAAAATCATTTGGTGAGCTAATCAATACATTGCCTGAAATTTTGTGTATTTGTTTTATGAAACCAATCATATTTTTACTATAATTTGACCAATCCAAATTGAGCATTTTTGCAGATTTTGAATTTTTTTCTGAAGCTAACAAAATACAAGGAATTATCTTGAACCCTTCTGGTTTTAATTTATCAACTATTCTTGTAACTTGGTCAGTGGAGCTAATGACCTGAGTGACAAATCCTTTTGGTTGAGCTTCAATTTTTTTGTGAATTTTTTCAAAATCTGGATTGCTTGATAATGAAAGATAAAGATCAATTTTTTTTCCAAAACCCTGTTCATTAAATTGTTTTACAATATCACTTGGTATAAGCTTAGAATCCTTTGGTCCAACAGGTGGAGTATCTCCCTTAAGAATAAGAACACCATTTAGATCAAGCAAAATTGCATCAGAAATTGTTTGAGTAATGGAAATAAGATTCCTATCCCTTACTCGTATGCTTGCAGAGATTCTTATTTTTTTATTAGAATCTCTAATAAAGAAACCTGCGGTAATAGGTGATATTCTTGGTATGCCAAGAACTGAATCAGTCAAGTGGATACTTTTACAAACCTTGCCAACCTTCAATGCTTTAGATTTTAATTTATTAAGAGAATCTTGCAGTTCTTTTTGAGATAATACTGTATCTTGAATGATTTTTGGGGGATTTATCTCATAAGTAATTGTCATAGAAGGTTTTTTTGAGTACTTGATTATAACCTTTGAATATAATCAAAGCAAGAAATTAAATTGATTAAAACCATCTCAACTTTGTCTTGGTACAAAAAGTTCCTTTCAATGAGGCAATAAAGAACAAAATTTTGCTTTTTGATGGTGCTATGGGCACAGAGATCCAAAAGCTAAACCCAAAATCAGAAGACTTTCCAGATGGCAAAGATGGATTCAATGATGGACTATCTTTCACAAGACCTGATTGGATAAAAAATATTCATAGAAGCTACCTAAAAGCAGGCGCTGACTGTATTGAAACTAATACGTTTGGATCAAACAAGCTGAAATTAGAGGAATATGGTTATGGAGAAAAAACCATAGAATGGAATAAAAAAATTGCACAGTTGGCAGTAGAGGTAACTCAAGAATTTATTGACAAGCCAAGATATGTGATTGGAACTATGGGACCAAGTGGATTCTTGCCAAGCTCAAATGATCCATCACTTGGACAAAAACCTCTTAATGAAATTAGAGAGGCATATGAATTACAAGCAGAGGGTCTTATACTGGGTGGAGTTGATGCATTGTTAATTGAAACAAGCCAAGACATTTTAGAAGTTAAACTTGCAATTGAAGCTTCTCATCTTGCAATGAAAAAAACTGGTAAAAAAATTCCATTAATTGCAAATGTGACATTAGATCAATATGGAAAGATGTTGCTTGGTACAAACATTCAGGCTGCATATACAACAGTATCTGATATGGGGATTGATATTTTTGGATTGAATTGCTCTACTGGGCCAATAGAAATGACACCAAACATACAATGGCTAGATGAGCAAAACAATTTACCACTACTTGTAGTGCCAAATGCTGGAATGCCAGAAAATCAAGGTGGAAAAGCTGTTTACAAAATGTCACCAGACGAAATGGCAAAAGCTCTCAAAGACTTTATCTCTCAATATCCTAACGTGAGAATCATAGGAGGGTGTTGCGGTACCAATCCTTCCCATATATCACAACTCAGAAAAATAATTGATCAAAAATAGGTAATAAACGCTAAGTATTTAGAAAATTCAGTTTACAATTAATATGTTGAAAATTCCAAGAGTGAGTTCTGCATTAAAGGCAATTGAACTAAAACAAATCCCTCCGCCATTGATTATTGGTGAGAGACTTAACACCCAAGGTTCAAAGAAGGCAAAGGAAGCTGTACTAAATGGCAATTTTGATGAATTACTAAACTTAGCAAAGGCCCAAGTTGAAGAAGGTGCACATTGTCTTGATGTTTGTGTTGCAACTACAGAACGCTCCGATGAACTAGAGTTTATGAAAAAACTTGTCAAACAATTGAGTCTAGAAATAGATGCTCCCTTGGTTATTGATTCAACTGAACCAAAAGTAATTGCCACAGCACTTGAACAAATTCCTGGTAAGCCAATAATTAATTCAATTAATTTGGAAGGTGATGGATCTAGATTTCATTCATTAGCTCCAATGATGGCAAAGTACGGAGTACCTGCAATTGCGATGTGTATTGGTCCAAAAGGAATGGCCAAATCTCCACAAGAAAAACTAGAAACCGCAGAATTGCTTTATGAAGCTGGAAAAAAATATGGTCTACAAGAAGATCAATTCATTTTCGATGCTCTAACTTTTACACTTGCTACTGGAGAAGCAGAATTTCAGGATGCTGGAAAAAATACACTAGAAGGAATAGCATTAATAAAAAAAAGATTTCCAAATTCATATACCACTCTTGGCCTAAGTAATCTAAGTTTTGGACTTGCACCTAATGCACGCAAAGTGCTTAATGCTGTATTTTTGTATCATGCAGTAAAATATGGCCTTGATACAGTAATAATCAACCCAAAGGACGTTATTCCGTACTCTGAGATTAGCGAAAAAGAAAGAAAAATTGCAGAGGATCTTATATTTAATAGACATCAAAGTGCACTTGCAGATTTAATAGCATATTTTGAAAACTCAAAATCTACAAAAACCATTTCTGTAAAAAGAGTTGAAATCGATCCTTCTTGGAATGCTGGTAAACGATCTAACTTTAGAATTGTAAATAGGTTAAAAGATGGAATTGAAAATGATGTTGTCAGTGCAATTGCTGAAAAGATAACACAAAAACATGAACTAGTTGAAAAAAATAATATTTTGAGCATTCAAGCTCCAAAAGAAATAACACATCAGGCTGCAATACAAACGCTAAACGATGATCTTCTCCCAGCTATGAAAGAAGTAGGTGACAAATTTGGAGCAGGAGAACTCATTTTGCCATTTGTACTTAAATCTGCAGAATGCATGAAAGCAGCAGTAGGAGAGCTTGAAAAATATCTCTTAAAGGAGGAAGGTACTAGCAAAGGCAAACTCGTTTTGGGTACCGTTTATGGTGATGTTCACGATATTGGAAAGAACTTGGTAAAGACAATTTTTGAAAATAATGGTTATACTGTTTATGATTTAGGGAAACAGGTTCCAATGCAAAAGTTTTTGGAAAAAATCGATGAAGTAAAAGCAGATGCAATAGGTCTCTCTGCACTCTTGGTTTCAACGTCAAAACAAATGCAATTTTTTGTAGAACATGCAAGGAAAAACAACATGCAGATTCCTATATTATGTGGTGGAGCTGCTATCAACACTAACTATATCAATAGAATAGCAAAAGAGGGTGGAATTTACAAACCAGGTGCATTTTACTGCAAAACTATGTTTGATGGTCTAAAAACAATGGACAATCTTATTTCAAATGAGAAAGAACAATTCCTTACTGAGTGGAATGCTAAACTAGAGAAATGGACAGAAACTAATGTAAAGACAGAAGTAAGAGATATTCCACATAGCGGAATAAAACCAGTAGAACCGCCACTTGCATCTCACATTAATAAACAAATTAGATTTGTGCCTACACAAATTAATTTACAAGAAATTTGGAAATACATCAACAAAAAATCTCTTTTTGTTTTATCATGGGGACTTCGTGGAAATACTGCAAAAGAATCACAACAAGAACATGAAAAATTATTTGAAGAATGGAAGAAAAGAATTGTTGATGAAGGTCTTTTTGAACCACGTGCAGTATATGGTTATTTCAAATGCCATAACAAAGATGGAAAACTTGTAGTTGATCATCCAAATGGGCAACATATTACATTTGATTTTCCACGATCCACAAAATCAAAACATCTCTGTATCACGGATTATTTTGGTAATGATGATATTGTTGCATTTCAAGCAGTAACAGTTGGAAACAAGACTTCAGAAATAATAGAAAAATGGAATAAAGAGGACAAGTATACTGACGCGTATTATTTACATGGTCTTGCTGTTGAGACTGCAGAAGCAATGGCAGAATGGATCAATCAAATAATAAGAGACGAACTAAAAATTGGACCAAAAAGGGGGTTGCGATACAGCTGGGGATATCCAAGCTGTCCTGATGTATCACAACACAATTTGGTATGGAAATTATTAGAACCTGAAAAATCCGGCATGCGGCTTACAGAATTGGGTCAAATTATACCAGATCAATCTACTGCAGCCATAGTTGTACATCATCCTGAGGCAGAATATTTTGTACTGTGATAGAAACCAAACACATCCTATGAAAGATGAATCTCTAACGATAATACCAAATAAACGAATCTTGTATTACTAGTATAATTGGAAATAGAATTACTCAAAAAAGCACTGTCTAGTAAAATTACACCTGAGGTAAAGTATGACGGAAAAACAAAACTCGCTGCTGTATTGATGGTGATTTATGGAAAAGAACCCATGATAATCATGACAGAGAGACCAAAAACAATGAATCAGCACGCTGGCGAGATTTCTTTTCCTGGTGGGACATGGACACAACGTGATGATGATCTGTTGACTACATCTCTTCGAGAAACAAAAGAAGAGATGAATCTTGATATATCTAGACAACAAATTATCGGTCAGATTAAACCGGTGACAACTTTGAATTCTGGTTTCACAATAATGCCGTTTATTTGTATTCTAGATGAAATACCACAGCTTATCCCAAATTCAGAAATAGAAACTATATTACACATTCCATTTTTGCCTCTGTTAAACACAATAGAAGATGATCTAGATCCTTCACACAAATCAATTCAAGAGATGTATACTTTTAGATATCAACATCATTTGATATGGGGTGCTTCTGCAAGGATGTTAAAGCAAATGTTTGACATTCTATCAGAAACCGGTTTAGTATGACTAATTTTTTACATGCCATTTTTTACGTAGACTCTTGAGATTCATTTAAAAAGAGGTCAAGGTGTTCAAATTTTTATGGCTGCGCACAAATCTACTCCAAGGAAGATACGCTTAATGAAGAAACTAAAGCAAAGTTCACCTGTGCCAACTTGGGTTGTAGTTAGAACAAAAAGAAAGGTACGATCAAATCCAAAAAGGAGACAATGGCGCAGAACTGATGTGGGAGTGGGATAATTGTCAGAAGAAACACTTGAACGCGTTTATACAATAAATCTTGGTAAAGTTTGGCTTTCTCCAAATAATCAAAGAGCCAAGAGAGCAATTAACATGATCAAAGAATTTGCTACACATCATATGAAATCTGAAAATGTCAAGATTGAAGAAGATGTAAGCCATCTTGTATGGGCAAGAGGAATACGACATCCCCCAAGAAAGATACGTGTCAAATTAACAAAAGATGATGATGGTAATATTCTAATTTCAAAATATGAGGAAGAGAAAAAAGTAGAGGAAAAATCCAAAGGAAAGAAAGTAGACAAAAAAACGGAGAAAAAAGAAGAAAAGAAAGTAGAAAAAAAAGTAGAAGAAAAACTAATAGAGAAGAAAACAGAAAAAACTAAAGAAAAGAAATCAGAAGAAAAACCTAAGGACTCAAAATCTGATAAAAAGACAAAGAAAGATTAATTCTATTCTATCTGTGTCAAGTTAAGATCTAATTTTATACTGCATTCTGGTTCATCCCAGTCCAGCATGTTCTGTTTTGGAATAAATCCCAACGGATCATATTTGTCAAATCTAGTTTCCCCATCAATTGATGTCAATAAAACAACTTTAGAACTTTCACCTGACATAACCGAAAGACTTACTCTAGTGCTATCGTCATTGAATATGCCGCTGATTGTATTTACCATGGAATTTAGTGTTCCTACGGAAATCTTGTTTCCGCCCATCACATATAACATTGTACTTTTGACACTGTTGGGAGGTGCATCCTCGTAAAGCATTTTGATAGAATCTCTTAATGATGTCTGTATATCTTGACCTTCTTTACTTGTAGAAAGAATGTTTGTTCTTAGTGGGAAGGATGCAGACTTTAATGATGAAACGACTTCAAGTAGGGCGGCATTTGTTATGGTATGACATGTATCAGGAGTAAGATCCGGATTGCTGTCAAGTAAAGCATCATTATCTACTATTATGGTACAGTCAGAGTTTGCTTTCAATCTCTTCAACGATACACCTGAAAAGAAGATTCTGTCTTTTTCAAATTTGAACGGCATTATAGCAAAGGAAAGGACGTTCTTACCCATCTCTTTTGCAACTTGTGAGAGAATAGGTGCTAACGCTGCCCCAGATTTTCCTGCCAAGTTTGCCATTATAATAATAGTAGAATAACCCTCAATCCTTTCTCTAATACTATCAAGGGCACCAAATGATATGCCTCGTATTAGATACGAAGATGGATTAAGAATCGGATTGGTATTAATCAAAATTTTAGAATTGCTAGAATTGAGGTCTTTTGGGTCATGGCTAATTAGAATGCATTCTGAACCAAGTTTCTCTTTGGCGTTTATTGCTAATTTGCATCCTGCACCGCCTAATCCTACAACTAGAATAGGTGTCTTTATCTCAAATTCCATGACTCTCTTTTGCTTACAAAATTAGTTAAAAAACTTTGTTGATTAGTTTTGATCCAATCTTCGATCTAAAAAATTTTAGCTTATGGCTCTGCCATAAAGACCACGTTTTGTTGCTTTTGTGATCTCGACTTTGATTTTTTGTCCAATTTTTACTTCTTTCTCAATAACTACAGGTTTGTAGGCAAAGTTTCTTCCTTTGATTATGCCATCAGCAATTTCATCAAACAAAACATCACCCTTCCAACCAACCCATTCCAAATTTCTCTCATGTATTATCTTGTCTGTTAATTCAAAAATGATCTTACTTCGCCTTTTTACGTCAGAAATATCAATTTGGCTCATTTTTGCAGCATCTGTTCCAGGTCTGGCGCTATATCTTGAAAGATTTGTCACATCAGGTCTTGTTTCTTTAATGAGATCTATTGTCTGCGCAAAGTCTTCCTCACTCTCAGATGGGTATCCTACAATGATATCTGTAGAAATGGTAAACCTTTCAAATTTTTTTCTAAATGCGTCATTTGTATCCCTAAACACATTTGCTGTATGACCGCGTTTCATCTCTTTTAGAACCTGGTTACTCCCACTTTGTACCGGAATGTGAAGGAATTTGAAGACTTTGTCGTTTTCAAAGGATTTCAAAAGATCCTGCTTAATCCTTGTCATATACATGGGGTTCATCATACCTACTCTTATCATAAAATTGTGTTTTATCTCAGATACATTCTCAATAAGAGTAGGTAGGTTAGTTCCTATATCAAAACCATAACAGCCATTATCTGTAGATGTAAGCCATATTTCACCACATCCATCTTCCACATCGTGTTTTACCTGCCTTACAATATCTCCAATCCTATAGCTGTGTAAATCTCCTTTAGATAATTTCGTTTGACAAAAAGTACACTCGCTCATACAACCACTTGCAATTTCAATTATTCCTATAGCCGAATTCAATCTGACCTTTGGTAAACCAACTTTAGATACATCCGAGTCTGCAACCTCTATTTTTTTTATTCCTCTTAGAGTAGAACTTATGACATCAAGAGTTTTTCCTAAAGAATTTGGACCAAGTAAACTAGCTTTTGGACTGAATTTTTCAACAGTGGATTGTTCTGCTTTTGGTAAACAACCAGCTACAACAAGTGGTTTTGTTTTCATTTTTTTAATTCTATGTATCATTTTGTGTGCGGTAGCATCTTTTACTGAACAAGTAACAATAAGATTCAAGTCTGAATCAGATGAGCTCTTGGCAAGTGTATGACCTCCATTTAGAATCAAACCAGAGATCATTTCAGAGTCTGCAAAGCTTGCCGCACATCCATAGGCTTCAACCCAAATCTTTGCCATTTTTATCCCAAAAATGACTTTACTTCTTTTTCACTCATTAATCCTTTTGATATTACCAACTGTCTGATGGTCTTGCCAGTTTTCAGGGATTCTTTGTATAGATCAGCAGATGTTTGATAACCAAGTTTAGGTGAGAGTAGTGTTACTATTACTGGACTATTCTCGATATATTGACGAAGCTTTTCTTTGTTTGCAGATAAACCGTCAATCAAATTATGAGAATAAATTGGAACAAAATTTCTTAACATATCAGTTGAATCTAAAACAGACTTTAGCATTACAGGAAGCATTACATTTAGTTCGAACTGTCCTGCTTGTGCTGCAAGTGCAACGGTAGAATCATTTCCAATTATGCTAAAACAAACCATGTTCATGCATTCAGCAAGCGATGGGTTGACTTTGCCTGGCATTATGGAAGAACCTGCATGTACTGCAGGAATACCAATTTCTGATAATCCTGCAACAGGACCAGATGCCATCAACCTAATGTCATTTGAAATTCGGCCAAGTTCAACTGCCAAATTTCTAAGAGTAGAAGACAGGTTTGCCACTGCAAATTTGCTTTGTAATGAATACTGCATGTCCTGTTGGGGTTTTAATGGTAATCTTGTAATCTTTGCAAGCTCTGCAATGGCAATATTTCTATAACCTTTTGGAGTATTTGCTCCTGTTCCAACAGCAGTTCCACCCAATGCAACAAATTCAAGTTCTTTTTTTGCTATAACTATTGCATCACGTGCTTTTGCAATTGCTGTTGCATATGCAGCAAACTCACTACCCAAACTTACTGGTAGTGCATCCATAAGATGTGTTCTGCCAATTTTTTTATAACTGGAAAATTCTTTTGCTTTTTTTATCAGAATTTTTATCAGTTCATCTAGTACGGGAATGACTTGATTAATGCTAAACAAAATTGAAACATGCATTGCAGTTGGGAATGTATCGTTACTTGACTGTGACATGTTTACATGATCATTTGGATGTATTACTTCATAATCTCCTTTCTTCTTTTCCAATATTTCTAATGCAACATTTGCAATTACTTCATTGGTATTCATGTTAAATGCAGTTCCTGCACCAGAATTTATTGCTTCAACGACAAACTGATCAAGATGTTTTCCCGAAAGAATTTTATCACAGGCTTTCACAATTGCATTTCCTTTTTTGGTATCCAAAGTTTTAGTTTTCATGTTGGCAGCAGCTGCTGATCTTTTAATCATTACAAATGCCATGATCAAATAAGGATGAGTCCTCTGACCAGTTACATGATATTGTTTTATAGCTCTAGCTGTAAAGGCTCCATAATATGCATCTGCAGGAATCTGAATTTCACCTAGAGAATCTCTATCAATTCTAAACTTCACGTGAAAGCTAGAATTAATTTTCCTAATATTCATTCGCTTTTCAAAAATTACAAAAATTTATTAAATATTACAAATAAGTTTCGTCTTTTTCAATCATTCCCCAATAGGTTAATATACTTAAAATAGAACATTCGAGACGATGAACAGACGATACAGTATACTCTCTATTGCTGCAGTTGTAGCAGTAGCAGGAATATTGTTCGCTAGTACGTATTCTCAGTCACAAATGACTGCAACGAAATACGGCGTTTCAACGGTACAAGACAATTTGATACAAAAGATCGGCGATATGGGTGGTATTCAATTACAATTACCATCTGCATTTGCTCAGATTCCAACAGATCAAATTGCTTCTATGGTACAACAAGGACGACATGTAGTGCAAGTTAGTCTCACAGCACAGAGTGTTGATTTGCCAATTATGGGCGGTGGAAAATACCATGCAATGACCTTTAACGGTCAAGTCCCAGGACCAACAATTAGAGCAACACAAGGAGACATTATAGAAATGACTCTAACCGTGCCATCCACTGAATATACTGCACACAGTAACGACATGCACGCATCACAAATATCTGCAACTAACTTTGGTGCAACTCAGCCAGGAAGTTCAAGAACATATGCATTCATTGCAGAAACTCCTGGTACATTCAAGTACCACTGTGAAGGTGTAAACCTAGCTGCAATGGACCAACACGTCCTTTCAGGTATGTATGGATTAACAATAATTGATCCACTGAATGGATACCATCCTCTCTTGGTTACAAAGACCAAAGTAGATAATGGTCAAGTAGTATTAGACAGACAGATTGTTCCAGCAGATGCCAAAGAATTTGTGTTAGAGTACAACCAATTGTACTTGAACTCAGATGGTAGCTTCAACGAACAAGCAATGTTCTTACATAATACTACACAAACTGTTGTTAACGGACTTGCATTTGGATATACTCCAAATGGAGATATTAACAAGTTAGTAAAAGGCGATGCAAGCAAGAATGTCTTTGCTGTACAACCATGGAACGACGCATCTCTAAAACAGTATCAAGGACATCCATTGTTTGTTGATACTGGAGTTCACTACAGAATCTTCGTTGAGAACCAAGGAAATATGCCCGTTTTCTTCCACATTGTCGGTGAACAACTCGACCGTGTAACACAAGGAAACGTAATACAAGCTCAAGGAATTGAAACTTGGAACATTGGTGGCTCTGAAGGTGCAATCGTGGATCTAGTTTTTGACAACCCAGGAGTATATGCAGCGGTCAACCATGACTATGCGGCAATCTTCTCTGGTGCGGGAACGATATTCGTAGCTGGTGATCCATTCAAGTTAGGATACAACCCAGGAGATATGCCCAACCCATCTGATGCAGTTCCTCCATTAGGAAAGAACAGCATTCCACAAAAGGAACTTGTCCACTGTGAATGTACTGACGATGAAGCAGCGACAATAGCTAAACAAATCGGTGGTTAAAACCCCAAAATCTTCTTTTTTGTTTTTATTTCACACAATGATTATATTCTGTACTTGATGGTTTTCTTGCATGTCAATGAATCAGTCCGTATTAATTTGTGATCAGGTTGCGCCCATTCTAAATGAAATTTTACAAAAAAATGGTCTGAAAATTACATATGAGCCTGAAATTACTCCAGATCAAATCAAAGAAAAGATTGGTAATTTTGACATTGTTGTAGTCAGAAGCAGAACAAAGATTACAAAAGAAATGATTGATAGAGCAAACAAATGTAAAATTATTGCACGCGTAGGAGTAGGTCTTGATAACATTGATGTAGGTGCAGCAAAGATAAAGGAAATTCGAGTCATCAATGCAGTAGAAGGTGCAATGAATGCAGTAGCAGAACTTGTTTTAGGATTGATGCTTTCATTAGCTAGGGAAATTCCAAGGGCGGACAGGGAAATTAGAAATGGAAAGTGGTTAAAAAAAGAACTAATGGGAACTGAACTTTCTGGAAAGTATCTTGGAATTGTTGGTCTTGGCAATATAGGGAAAAAACTTGCTAAACATGCAAGAGCACTAAATATGAATATCATTGGCTACGATGTAATTCCAATACCAGAAGATTTTTCACGCGAAGTAGGACTAATAAAAGCAGATCTTGACACTCTTATTTCAAGTGCAGATTACATATCTTTTCATGTCCCATTTACAGAAAGCACACATCATCTTGTAAACTCACAATTACTTGCAAAAATGAAAAAGAATGCATGTATTATCAACACATCTAGAGGAGAAATAATAGATGAAAATGCATTGTATGATGTATTAAAAGAAGGAAAAATTGCAGGTGCTGCCTTGGATGTTTTTGAGTCTGAACCTGCTACTGGAAACAAGCTTGCAACACTACCAAATGTAATTTGTACTCCTCACATAGGAGCTCAAACAAAGGAAGCTCAGGCTTTAGCTGCAAATGTTATAGCAGAAAAGATAATAATGATTCTTCGTGGCGTTATATAGCATTGGCATACTTGAAATTATTTTTGCCTATATTTTTTCTAATAGGCTTGTCTTTTGTTTCTGTATTTGGTGATACTGGTAGTATAACTGTTGTATCTGGTAAATCATTTCAAATTAACTATGACGCAAATTATGTTCAGGTTCTAAGTGCACAAGCAAATACACAAGATCAAGGATTGATTTTTTCAATTCAGGTTACTCATCCAACATCTACCTTAGAGTTAACGCTGCCTAGAGAGTTAATTGATGCTACGAAAAAAGATGGAAGTAATGATAATTTTATTGTACTAGCTGATGGAGCATTTACTTCCTATGTAGAAAAAAACTCAGATCAAACAAGTAGAACAATTCTGATTCAACTTGCACCGGAGAACAAAGAACTAGAGATTATTGGAACTAGTCTTGCAAGCTCAGGTAACGATAATACTAGTATAACGCAAAATCCAATTCCTGCAAACCCAACTTCACAAAAGCCAAATCAACCTTCACAACAATTAACACAAAATAACCAATCACAACAAAACCAAACTTCTGTACAAAAGCCAACTGTAAATGCATCCACACAAAATCTATCTGCACAAGAAATTCTTTCAAAGATATTTCATTTCACATTACCAAATCTACCTTTCAATATTACTTATAAACAAATAATAGAATATTCTGTAATAACTGCTGTAATTTTAATTTTAATTGTAGTGATTGCATCATCAAAGAAATCAAAAACAAGAAAACAAATTCGCAAATAGAAACTCAAACTGTTATAATTTTGGATTCAATAAGATATTGTATTCCTAATGCAAAATCATTATCTGAAATGAGATCATCTGACCACCACCTTGCATCATTTTTAAACCATGATGGTATGTGCACAGAATTTGTTGTTTGATTATTTAATTCAGGAATGTGAATTATGTCATATTGTATGAATTCCCGAATCACATTTGCAAAGCTTGCATCTGTATACAGTGTGTTCTCTGACCATAATTTGATGATACCTTTATCATACGATGGAATGGCAATTTTATTGGAATCTTTTAATGTAAACATGGTAGTGGCATTACTTCCAGAATATGTAGCATCAATATGATATGTTCCAGATTTGTATATGGTTTTGTAAAATGCTACAGGAGCTGTAATCTCTGTTTTTAGATTAGTTATTGGAATTGGCCACGGTGAACTAGAAGTTCCAGATTCGTCCACTATACGAATAGTTATTGGGTCTCCTGTAAGTTCTGATACATCAAAGATAATGGAAAGGTGATCACCGTATTCGTAAACTGTTTTGTCGGTTTTAATAGAAAATGATGGTGTACCCAATGCATTGTTTAGTCCAGAAAGGGAAAAAAAGAGTACGCACAAAAAAATAGAACTGGCATATCTTAATTTCATACTAGATGCATAAAACAAATTTATAATATGTTTTTGGGATAATCCTTTTTTATGAAACCGATTTTCGTTATTAGTACCTGTCTTGTGGAAAAGCAGTAGTTCTAACAGAATATTAAGGGGATTTTAGTAGTGCCGTTTATGCTTAGCCATCAGGATCAAACTTGGTTAAAGATGTGGAAGGAAAACGCACCTGAACTGAGAGCGAAAGCAGTAGAATGGAGAAAACAAAATGCACTTACTAGAATTGATCGACCAAGCAGAATACAAAAGGCAAGAAGACTTGGATACAAGGCAAAACAAGGAATAGTTGTTGTAAGAATGCGTGTAGGTAGAGGAAACATGCGCAAGAAAAGACCAGTAGCAGGAAGAAGACCAAAGCACCTTGGTGTTACAAGAATAAAACCAGATGTTTCCATGCAACAAGTTGCAGAACGTCGTGTACTTGAAAGATTTCCAAACATGAAACTTCTCGGCTCATATTATGTCTATAAAGATGGAATTTATCTTTGGTATGAAATAATTATGGTAGACCCGTCACATCCAAGGATCTCTAAAGATAAGGAAATGCGCGGTAAGCTTGTAGATTTGAAGAATTGAAGACAGAAATTATCATATCATGTGTTCTGATACTAGGATTATTATCTACACCATCTTTTGCAGACCTTAATCATCCAGGAATAAAATGGGAGTGGAAAATACACGCGGCAAACTATACTTACATTGTTACTACGGTCTCAAACTATGATATGAAAAATGTCACTCTAAACTCAAATAACAAGGAATTGATTTTTACCGGTAATAGTACTTACACTGATAGTATTGCTGAAATCCAAATACCAAATAATCTCATTGGGGGTAGTCTTACTGTTACACAAGACGGAAAACAGATCTCACCAATTATAATCAATGGTACTGACAGTTCCACGGTGATGCTCAAATTCAATCAGACCGGTATAACCACAACTAATATTTTGGGAACGACTTATCTCCCAGAATTTGGTGGAGTTAGTACACTTGTAATGATAATCTCAATTGGAATGGTTATATTTACACTAAAAACTCGAAAGTTCTAGTAACCACTTGCATAGTCTTCCCACATGTTGGCATGAGCTGTAAGCTTGTTCATCTGATAGAATATTCCACCAACAATTCCTGCCTGATAAAATGCATAAAGATAGACTTGGGAGTGTGTTGGGTCGCTATGTGTAAGTGTTATGGATATCATAGAAAAAAAGATAAACGTTCCAACAAATATGAAAACCTTGCTTAGGAATCCTTCCATTCCTACAATTCGTTTTGTAGCAGCTGCCATTATTGTAATGCTAGATATAATTAGAAATGTTAGACCACCGTTAACCTGAACAAATTCTGTTGCCCATGGAATTAATCCATCTGTTACAATTGATTTGTGAACTGGACTAGCTCCTCCATGCAGTGCAAAAGATACAGACGTAAAAATGGCACCCATCATAAACAAAAATAGAAACATCTTAACAATTGCACGTTTTACTGGACTCCTTGTTTCAGATGGTTTCATAACGCGGTCTGTCATTCTAAGGCCATAAAGAAAACCTATTCCAAAAGAAGGTGCAAACATTAAGTCAATTAAGATTGGTGACTGCTTGATTGCTTTGTCTATGTCGGGACCAAAAATCAAATAGGAAATTAATGCCGAGGCTGCTGCCCCTACAAAAATACTGATATCAATCCAACTTCGGTTATGCCTAAGTTCATAGATGTCTGGTCCCCATTCGTCCATTGGATTTATACTTAAAAAAGACATTAAAGAAATGAATCAAAATTCTTTTGCCCATTTTATCAACTCTCTTTACCTTTTATTGGCTATTATTTATAGAATAAATAATGAGAATAGGAAAACTACTGATTGGAATTGGAATAATTATTGCGATTTCTGGAATAGTGTTTTTTCTACAAGGACAGTCTATAATAGGCCCAAAATCATCTTTCATGTATTCAAATCCTCACTGGATTACAAACGGACAATGGATTGCGATTGCAGGAATAATTGTTTTTGTAGTGGGATTGTTAATATCGAAATTAATTCACAATTCCCAAAGTCATAGTTGATCTTACTTTGTCTAATTTGCGAATTTTTTTTGTTATTATACTATCCATCTGTGCTTCGGTTTCAGTTTCTACTTCTACGACAATGTCATAATCGCCATATACAATTCTTGCATCTTTGACTTTGTCCATTTTTGAAAGTTTTGACACAATATCGTTTTCAGATCCAAGTTCACAGCCTATGAGGATATACGCCTTTTCCATAATATTCTATCATATAACGATCTTAAATCTTTATTCTGCTTATTTTACGATACATTGAAAGTACTGAGTCAAATTATGACATTCGTTATCTTTTTTCCTGAATTATAAAAATCTTGAATTGGGACTCGCAATACATACAATTCAAAAAAGCCCTCTCATGGTTTGTATTCCATAATGCCATTTCCATTTTTGGTAGAGCATATTTTTATGAATATCCAACGTTGGTACATGTAACCATGAATTTCACTTTTTGCCTTTACGGATGGAGTAGTTAGTTGTGTTGGTAGAAAAATCTAAAGAGAAAACATTTGAACAAATTTTTGAAGTAAAGTTTACACCAAAAGAAAATAATAAACGACAATCATCTGCAATTAGAAGAGAAACATTACCTTGGATGCAAAAGGATGTAACTAGAAACACTTCTAACGATACAATGAATTTCAATGAGGAAAGTATACAGCAAACAAAGAACAGGAATACAACACAATCAACCGTATTTCAAGTGAGGAGTATGGAGAAGACAAGTAAACCTAGTAAAAGAGAAGAAATGATTACAAGTATAATTGAAGATCCACTTGTAAATAATAGACAACAAAACATGTCTGATGAAATTTTGCAATATCGGCAAGTAATACAATCACTCAGATCAGAGCTTGCAGAATACAAAATCAAGATGAATGCTATGCAACCAGAAATTATACGATATGATCAGAACACTAAATCACTCAGATCAGAGCTTGCAGAATACAAAACCAAGATTAATCCTATGCAACTAGAAATTATACGATATGATCAGAACACTAAATCACTCAGATCAGAACTTGCAGAATACAAAACCAAACTTGAACTTACTACAAAGAATCAGCAAAATGACATTGATTCACTCAGATCAGAGCTTGCAGAATACAAAACCAAGATTAATCCTATGCAGCTAGAAATTGTACAATGTGATCAGGTCATACAATCACTTAGGGGCGAAATTTCTCGACTTACAAATTATCTGGACTTAATGATTTTAAAGTAAATAATGAATAGAAATGCACATGCAAGATAATATGAATTATTTGATGTTACAGTTATATCTACTTGAAAGAGGACTTGAGTAATATGGCATATGAATTAGTTAAATCAATTCATAGATTAATACAGCAAGGAATTGGAGATGCAGCTAGGTTAGAATACATACTAGATAGGATTGAGAAGGGAAAAGATCTTTATTCTTCAGATAAAACATATCTTGATAATTTATTATATACAAATGAGATGGTCACAGATGAACAAACAGAGATACAGACTGAATCACACTCAGTTGAAAATCTAGATGCTGACATAAAGAGATTAAACACTCAACTAGAAAACATTTTGAAAAACAAACAAAAAATAGAGAAAACTAAATCAGGTCATAACATATCAACAATTCAAACACCAGGAAAAACTAAATCGGTTAATGAAACTATTGTCACTTATAAAAGTGAGGTAACAACACTTGTTCTTGCAGTTGTGTTAGGACTTGTCTCTTTGCAAGGAATTGGACATATTTACATAGGAAAAATTGCTAGAGGCACAGGAATTCTTGTATTGTCTTTACTTCTTTCCACTCTCGGTGTTTCTTATTTGATAGGAATCAAAACCTCGGTTCTATCATTTACGTCCATTTATTTTCTTCCTGCATTAGTTGTAGGATATTTTGTGTTATATGTATTTCAGATACTTGATGGCCGTAAACTTTGTGTAGTATATAATGAATACTTCTCTGAACACAACAAAAGACCACCGTGGTGGTAATTCGTTAAATTATTACATTAGGATAACTACCACATAAAATTATTTAAGATACAACAATTCTAATCTAATTCTTTATTTCAAGAGTTTGTAGTATGTTCGAATTCATATCGTAAACTCTAATCAAATGATTATTTGTATCGGTAATGTACATCTTATCTTGGAATAATTCTATATCGCTTGGCTCATAAAGACCAAGGGAATCACATGTTGGGTCATCTAATCTACACATTCCATTCATTTCTGTTTTTCCAACTGTTGTCTTTACTTGATTAGTTTCTAGATCAATTTCTCTGATTGCAGAGTTGTAAGTATCTGCAACATAGATCTTGTTCTTTGATGCATATACTCCTAATGGGTGTTGAAACAATGCTTCATCAACATGACCATCTTTGTGCCCAAATACAAATAATCCGTGACCAACTGTTGTCTTTACTTGATTAGTTTCTAGATCAATTTCTCTGATTGCAGAGACTTCACTATCTGCAAAATATAATTTGGTTCCTGATATAGAAAGCCCACTTGGTTGTGCAAGTTGTGCTTGTTGTTTTTCACCATCGATAATATTTTCATATCCATTTCCAGCAAATGGTTTTGCAATACCTGATTCCATATCATATGTCCAAATCTGGTGATTTCCTGCCATTGCAATGAAAATTAGATTACCTTTTTGTGCCACATCCCATGGCGATGTGATGGAAATTTCTTTTCCCTTTCCACCTTGTGAAATCCACGGACCTTGACGTCCTGTCCCAACAAGGGTGATGACTTTTTTGTTTATCACGTCTATTTTTCTTATGGCGTGATTTTCAGTATCTGCCACTATTACAGAATCATCTTTCCATACTACTCCTTGTGGCCTGAAAAAAGTTGCAGTTTCAAAACTGCCATCAGAAAATCCAATCTTCCCACTTCCTATGATGTGTTCGATTTTGCCAGAAAGATTGGTAACAATGATTCTGTTGTGGTTTGAATCAGACAATACGATTTTACCTTTGGATATTGATATTTTTCCTGGAAAGGAAAGTGTTGCCTTGTTCTGTGATTTTTTATATTCTATATTGAAAGGTTCTCTTGCAAGAGTTCCTGTTTTGGAATGTTTCTCTAAAAGTACATCTACAGTATCTTCAATTGATTCCTTTTGGCCTTCACCTGATTGTTTGTAAACTATAGTTCCATTGGGATCTATGATAATGATTGTAGGCCATCCACTAACATCGTACTTACGCCAAATTGACATGTTCCTATCTACGACTACTGGATGGGAAATTTCATATCTTGCAACAGCACTTTCGATATTTTTTTTGTCTTGTTCATTGAAGAATTTTGCTGAATGTACGCCAATAAAAATGACCGGTTTGCCTTCATATTTTTTCTCTAATGATGCTAAGGCGGGAAGCATATGCATACAATTTATGCAACAGTATGTCCAAAAATCCAACACTATTATCTGACCTTTTAGTTTTTCAAGCGAAAGGGGTTCCTTTACATTAATCCAATCATAACCGTCTGGAAAATTTTGTGCTTTTGTTATTCTAGTGAAAACTTCATCAAACATAATTTAATTTTAAATTTTTCAATATAAATATTAAATGAAGTAGGCAATGGTGAAAGTTTAGAAACCTGCAGCAATAGGATCTGAAGGTTTCATTATCTCACGCAATAGAATAGTTGCATACGAGCCTCGAGACAATGTAAAACTTACAAATGGCTCTAATGTGGAAAAACTTTCGCATTTTATTGTAGCTTGTCTGAATCCCCCCTCATTACTTACCTCTTGCATTTCTTTTGAAAAGAAATCTTTTGCATGAATCTGTTCTTTTTCTAAAACTTGGGAAATTTGATAATCAAATCTATTTTTTTTAGAATAAGAATAGCCTACTAGAGGTATTGCAAGCCTTTGGTCTGGATCATTTTGATATCTTCCAAGATCGTTTTTCTTATCAAAACAAACGTCTCCTTCTTTTGGTAAAAATAATTCTTCGCCATACTCAAAAGCTTGACTTACTACACAATTGAATACATAAGACTGGAAGGCTTGAACAAAAAATCTTCTCAGAGAAAGAGGAATTGTTCTTATGGCCTTGATGGCATCTCCATACTGCACCATTTCATGAAGTACTATTCTTTCAATATCCATCTGATGGGGTATTTCTTGTAAAGCTTTTGAATAATTTGACTTGTCTTCAAGCATTTTTCTTATTTTATTATTTTCAACTGAATCATATTCTGAGCTAAAAGAAAGAAGTAGATGAACTGCCAATTCAAAATCATTTTGTAGTATTGCTTTTCCTATGAGATGAGATACTGGTCTTTTACTGCCAAATCTCTGATATCCAAAAAAGTTTAAAATCTTCTCATATTCATTAAAATTATCAATTTTTGTAAAATCCGCATCTTGGATTTTTATCTTAAAATGATTCCCAATCATGTCTTTTTTTGTAAATGGTTTTGTAACAAACCCTATTCGCGTAAGATCATATCTGTTGGTGATGAATTTTTCAGGTGATTTAGAGGTACTTGTATCACACACAAATTGTTCGGTTGTAGCACTAGCATCTTTTAGTCCTAACGCCTTCAGTCTTATCCCATGAATTTTCAAAATCTCAGAAAGAGCATGATTTGTATCAATTCCATATTTTTTTAACTTGTATACTGCATAACTACCGGTCTGGGAAATTTTAGATAATGTTCTCTGATCTAAAATTTCAGATACAAAAAAATCCTCTTGATTTGTTCGTATTTTCCCTCCAATGCCTTCAAAATTTGTACTGTATGCAAAGATCCCTATACTGGAATCAATCTTTGGAATCACTTCTTATTTTATAGTGACTGTCACATACTTTGATATTGTAACTTCGTGATATCGTGCACCAATTAGAACTTTGTATGTTCCTGTAAATGCAAAATTATCTGCAGAAATACTAATTGAAACAGTCTTTGGCTGATTTGTCATAGTTACTTGGGAATTACTAGAAACAATAAGATCATTAGTATTTGCAGTATTTGATGTAACTATCGTAACAGGATCTATGATTTGTTCATTTGGAGTTATTGTAAATGATATTGTGGAATTCTCACCTCTATGAAGAGTAATATCTGTTGGAGTTACATTCACATCCGCTGGGAGCGGTACCTTTGGATCTAGAAAACCAATGTTGTTTTCAACCCATTCTGTAAACCACACCTTGTCATCCCTTGTTGTAAAATCAAGCACTTGAGCTACTCCACAATCTTGTAAGGCTCCACAGTCAGACCAGTTTGAATTTGCAGAAGGAACTTGATATTCTACTAGGGTGCCTTTTGCAGGATCAAAAACAGCTATTCTGTTTGCTACCTGCTCATTAAACCAGATTCTGCCACTGTCGTCAATCTGATTCCAATATGGTCTAGAAATTGGTGTCTTTATCAACCCTGACGCATTGCCATATGAGGACTCTATAGGCGTTGAAGTGATAAATCTTGTAAATTGCTGTGACTGTGGATCAAAACTAAAAAACATACTACTTGCAGTATCGGTAATCCATATCTTGCCATTTTTTTCTATTGATATTCCATTTGGAGCCAAAATCCCTGGAGGAAGATTAAATTGAGTTTTGTTGCCTGTTTGGGGATCGTATCTTACCAGATTTCCTCCTTGTTGATATACCCAAACTGTGTACCAGATTTTTCCATTAGAATCTACTGCCATGTCGCTAGTAAAGTTGTAATTTCCTGGAGACGATATTGTTGAATAATCTATGGTAGAACCAACCTGATCTAAATTAAAAGATGTTATTTTTCTTCCTACAAAATCATTTATTAAAATTTCTTTACCGCTTGTGACAAGCATCTGAGGAAATGCTTCACTTTGACCAGGTGTTTTTGGATAATTGAAATTAGCATATTTTGTATCAGTAGGAGAGAATCTCCAAATTAGACCGTGTCCAGAATCTGTATACCACAAGTTTCCATCAGGTGTATAACCAATTCCCCACATCATTGATTTTTCATGTGATTGCCATAATGGATTTGCATATTCTGTAAAGTTTTTGGTGGAAGGATCAAACTTGGCAATTTTTCCTGTATTTGATTCAGCAAACCAGACATTTCCATTTGGATCTGTCGTTATACCTAATGGTTGTGTACATGCAGTAGGAATCTTGAATTCTGTTATGTATTTGTTAGATTTTGCATCACTAGTTTCACAAAATGTTGGACGGTCCTTGTCCTTGTAATTATCTGCAGGTGTACCAGTTATTGTAGTATCAGTAGTTTGAGCCGTTTTTGGATTACCAAAACCGCCAAATAATGCCACAGTTGAACTTCCTACCATTATGGCTCCAAACCCAACAGCCATTATAATCATCAGAATTTTTCTGTTTTTCTTCTTCACAAAAGACGAACAAATATTCCTCGTTATATCTTATTCTTCTTAATATTATCAGTTCCTATGCTGTAACAGGATACTCAAGGCTACATCCTGATTCATCGGGAAGTAACTCCACATGTTCTGATCGTGTCACAGCATTTTTTCTTAGTTCTATGCATAAACCATGGTTTCACTAAATGAAACTTGTGCTTAATTTCTAGGTCTGTTTAGATCATTTATCTTTTCACAACTAGTCCCGCTTCTATCCAGGCACATCTAGGACAAAACATGTATTTTTCTGTGCCGCTACAAAGACTCTGATCACATTCCCATTCTCCATTGTGTTTTGGACAGTAATGATAACCCATTCTAAATTATATAATGTAGTTTTCAATAATAAAAATTGCTCATGATTTCTATGTAACAAAGTTCTGATAAAAACTGATTAACGATTGAATCTGTAGCAAGATGTTCAGACCAGAATCTGGTCAATTATTCATTTACAAATTTATCTACAGTTTTACTATCAAATTTATTTTAAATTAAATAAAAATTGTGGAACATTTCTCAATAAAATAGTACTATGATATTTTTTAGGAACATTTAGACTATCATCATAAATAAAATAATGAACAAAACAACTCATGGGAAGTTGCTATATGTCTATACTTGAAAGTGATGAAAAAATCACTTGTAGCACTTGCGGTAAAATAATTCCAGTTAGAAAAGAAGAAGAGCATATTTTTGAATGTGTAGGTAAAAAAAATGGAAATAGGAATTAAAATCATACCTATTTTTATTTTAATTCTACTGATACCATTAACATCGTATGGACAACAGACAGGTACACTTGAAATTGATTTGAAATCTATGGGGGGTGAGATGACAGATTATCATGGAATGGTCTTGAAGATATATCAAGACAACCAAAAAATTCCATTTAAAACAATTGACTCAATGTCAGGAAACCCGTACAAAGTTTCTTTACCAATTGGATATCAATACAAAGTCGAAGTATATGCAAGCAGTATGTATGCTGATGTTGGCTATGTGCATCTACAGGATAATAACGAAAAACTTGGACTTGTCATACCAAATTCAGGAAGTGTTCTTTTTACTGTTTTATACAACGATAACACTACTCCAATAAACAACGCAACGGTAATAGTAAAATCAAGTAATGGAACGTATCAATATTGGACTCCTAGTACAACAGACGAGGAGGGAAACACCATTAGGTTTTGGTTACAGCCTACTATTACAAATGATGATCACTATATTGCCAACATTTTAACTGCAACCAATCTATCATATAGTTACTCTCCAGTCAATATTTTACCAGGTATGTCAAATAATATCAAAATCGTGACACCATGGCCACCTGTTACTCCACCACTGATTGCCACCGTCTACAAATCCCAGCTTCAAAAAGTTTCGAAATCAGATGGGGATTTTGTGGTACAATTATACGACAACAATGAAAACAAAATTTCTGAATCCAAAGTAGATGTTAGAGGAGAGGCATATTTTCCTAATCTCAAAGTTGGTAGTTACATTTTGCGTACAATTGATCTAAATGATGACAATAACGTGGCGTGGGGGGTTGCCAATATCGTACTTGATGGAAAACAAACATCGGTACAAATTTTTAAAAATCAAACAAACAACAAGATCTTGAATAGAACTCAAAATATATCATACTCAAATGAAACCTCTGTTGTAACTAATCCTGTTATTATTTCACAAAATTTGCAAACCACAATATCGCCTGATCTGTTGCTTGATATCAAAGAATGGGATGGAAATTCAGCAATTACAGTTTCAGATTCGAAACTTCTCTCTGATATGGGAATCAAAGGCAGTCATATTCCGTCTTGGATAACAAAAAATGCCAAATGGGTCGTAGGTGGTGAAATAACTGAGCAGGACTTTGTAAATGCAATCTTGTATATGCATACAAGTGGACTAATAAAATAAAAAATTAGTAAGTATCTTTCATAAAATTAGAAAAATTCTCTATCACATAAATTCTAATAAAAGAGAAGACGCACTATGTATTTTTGAAACAGGAACTGGTATATTTTTAATTTTTCAAGATTTGTTTGCAATTTCTCATTTTGATATGGCAGTAAGAAAATCTGTAACAGGTTTCTGTTCAGCTAAATCTTTAAGGCTGGTTTTGATTGCTTCTACAATGTCTTTGAAATTGCTACCAAATAATTCCTTGAGAACCTTGTTTAGGTATTCTGGATATTCATAACAATCAGGCAAATAACAATGATAATCTTCATAGAGTTTTTGAATTACCCTTTCATATGTAGGATCTCCTATTCTGCGTAATGCATCTTCTATAGACAATGATATTAGAGATTTTTTTATAATGTGATTTTTATTATTTACTTCCCTGTCGGTATAGCTTAAAATCCGTCCACTGTTTGCGTCTATGGATATTCTTCTGATCCGTTTATTCCCTAATCCAATTTTTGCTGCAACTACCCAAATCTCACCTTCTAACAAGACAGATTCAATTGTGATTGTAGAATGATACTGCTGTAGAAAATTTTCTGCTATTTTTTCTGCTCTTTTTCTGTCCATATGCAGCATGTTTTTTAATCAATGCCGCTTTTTTTAAATAATATAGAAGTTAGTTCTAAAAGAATGTTATAATTTTTGATTTTTAACTATGATCACAGATAATTTTGCTAGGATTGGCTTTTTACACGTGTAATACTTTCATTGATTTGAAATTCAATACAGATTCAACTTGAGTGTACTGTATTGTTCTCATTTATAGTCGTCATTATCTTTCTTGCAATAGAGATGGGGCTAATGTTTGCCTTACTTGTAACAAGTATCACATTATTATCTAATGGAAAAGAGAACATTGACAAATTTTTTCTAGCAACAAAAGTATATCCTATCTGGCCAAGATACTCATCAAAATCTCTTCCCATAGATATTGTTAATGCACACTGCATCAAGAGCATCTCGTTTTCTTTATAGGGGATTATGTCTGTAGATTCTCTTGTCATGTTTTCTATAGGCCTCCCATTTTTATTGATGACAGTAACAGACTGGATGTTTTTATTGACTGATAATATTGAATTGCATAATTTTTCTGCCTCTAAGCTTTTCTGAATAGTTGACATTGTCAATTGTTATGAACATTGTAGTTATTTAATTTGAGGGAACAATGTTATTGAAAATTGTTCTATTTTTCAAGGTCTTTGATTATAAATGCGATCATTTAGTATTTTAATAAATTCTTTCAAGAAGGGCTTCTTTACCCTCATAATGTAATCGTAATACGGGATTTTCCTCAAGTGATTTTAATAAATATAAGGTTCCACCGTTTCTGATTTTCTTCATGTCTCTGATACGATAGACAGCACTTGATTTTTTTTCTGGCTCAATTATTCGTACTCTTTCCCCACAATTAAAAACAGGCATCTTTTCTGTGTAAAAAAGTAATCATAAATTAATTTTACGCATAAATCACACTATGTGATGTTCTATAAGATAACATAGAATTGTGGAATGATGGAAAGTATACGCAACACTTTATTACGATAATTATTTTCGTTGCATAATAGATTAATTTGAAAATGAGGAGCGTGAACTATTCGATACAAAAAATACGAGATAAAAAAGAACTCCAAAGAATAGATTGGGGCATAATAAGGCGACTTGTCATATCGTTATACTATAATAACAAAATGAAAAAAACACACATTGCAACCAAATGTAATCTGGGATATGACAAATGCCGTCTTTATCTGGATTGGATGGAAATGATGGAATTGATAAAAAGAGAAATCGATGAAGATCGCTTTGAGGTGATAATTTTGACCGAGAAAGGCAAAACACTTCATAATAGGAAATTTAATGACATGTCCAAGTTCAAGCATGATCATAGTGATTGAACATTGATACAAAACAATGTTACTTTGTGGTGAACACAAATTATTAGCAATCTAGAGATGGAGAGGAAAATACTAGATGAATCAAGTGGTTTGATTATGAATATCCTCTTTACAGAAGTTTGTCATAATACGAATTAATAAAACAAATATTATTATAAATTACGTTATTAGAGATTGATGCCACAAAGGCAATAGTCATTGCTAGGGAATTCCTTAAGCAATCATATACTACTATGAGTTTTAAAAACATAATTCAGGAGAAAAAAGTGTGGATAGTTGAATATAATGTTGGATTTTTAAAAGATAATATCAAAAAAGTGAGAATAGATGCTAGTAGTGGTAAAATAATTGGTTGTATCTAGGCAATGATTGTTTAAATAGATAATAATTTTCGGAAGTCATGTTATGTAACCGTATTATGGTAGTTTTTATGCATAATCAGATAGCCCATATCTCACAATAATATATTATGAAAAAAATCTTTCTGTTTTTTTATGGAATGATTATTTTATCTCTTTTTATGTCATTTTCAATTATTCAGTACGCAAATGCACAAATAGGTATTCTACCGCAACCACCGACAAATCTTACTGCCACAGCAGTCTCAAGCTCTGAAATTGACCTTAGCTGGACAGCATCATCTGATTTGTTGATATCTGGTTACATGATTGAGAGATCAACTGATGGCGGTGCTACATGGTCCACTATTGTGTCCGACACTGGCAATACTGCAACAACTTATTCTGATACTGGACTTGCAGCTAGTACCACATACACATACAGAGTATCAGAAGTAAGTTCAATTGGAACAAGCTCCCCATCAAACACTGCATCTGCAACGACTCAATCTCCTCAAGCTACAGCTCCACAATCTCCAACAGGACTTAAAGCTAGTACAGTATCATCATCTCAGATCAACCTAAGCTGGACTGCACCTGCAAACAACGGCGGTTCTGCCATTACAGGTTACATGATTGAGAGATCAACTGATGGTGGAACCACATGGAGTACAACAGTAGCAAACACTGCAAACACATCAACAATATATTCTGATAAAGGACTGACAGCAAGCACCACATACATCTACAGAGTATCAGCGATAAACTCAGTTGGAACAAGCTCCCCATCAAACACTGCATCTGCAACTACAAGTGCCGCATCTACTGCACCACAACCACCAACTGGACTTGCAGCTACAGCTGCATCATCATCACAGATCAATCTATCCTGGACTGCACCTACAAGCAACGGTGGCTCTGCAATAACAGGTTACAAGATTGAGAGATCAGCCAATGGCGGCACCATTTGGTCTACTATTCAATCAAATACAGCAAACACAGCTACAACTTATTCTGATACAGGACTTGCTGCAAGTACAACCTACATGTATCGAGTATCTGCAATCAATGCAGTTGGTACTAGCTCCCCATCAAACACTGCATCTGCAAATACATCTGGTACTACGTCAAATTCCATTGTCTTAAACGGTATCCAGACAACATCTGGAACGGTATCTGTAGCGCCATTTCAAATCACACTTGCCAACTTTAATGCTGGAACTGGAACCAATCGTGTACTTGTTGTTGGTGTAGAGGCAAACAATAATGCCGTAGCCTCAGTTACATTTGGAGGCGTACATTTAACAAGTAAAGTATCTTCATTTTTTAACAATGATGCTGAATTTTGGTACCTCAAAAATCCAACTGGTACTGGAAACATTGTTGTTACAATGGTTGGTTCTACATCAGCGGTAATTGGCGCATATTCTTTCTCTGGAATAGATCAGAGCACTCCAATACCTACCAGTACAACAAACCACAATAGCGGTACTGGAAGCAGCCCTACCATATCTATAACAACACAAAACCCAAACAGCTGGGTACTAGACACTCCGTCAATCTATGGCGGTGTAACACTTGGTTCCCCAACCTGTACTAAACAATGGGATCTCAACATTCCAAATGCAATCACTGGCGCATCAAGCTCAACTATACAATCATCACCTGGTACGGTCACTTGTAGCTGGACTGCAAGTGGAGGGGGTGATCTCTGGGATGATGTTGCAATTGAGCTAAAAGCATCAGGTACTGTTACTACAGCTATTGCACCACAACCACCAACAGGACTTGCAGCTACAACTGCATCATCATCACAAATTAATCTGAGCTGGACTGCACCAAGCAATAACGGTGGCTCTGCAATCACCGGTTATAAAATTGAAAGATCAACTGATAGTGGCACCACCTGGTCTACTGTTCAATCAAATACAGCAAGTACATCAACAACATATTCTGACACTGGTCTTACAGCAAGTACAACATACACTTACAGAGTGTCAGCGATAAATTCAGTTGGAACAAGCTCACCATCAAACACTGCATCTGCAACTACACCTGGTACATGTACTACATGTAAACTGACCGTAACCTCACAATTAACAACAGGAGATCCACTTTTAGGAATGTTTAGTACACTAAACGATCAGGCTAGTGGCAAAGTATTAGAATCAGGTTTTACTCCAGTCAAATTTAATCTAACAAACGCAGCACAATATACCGTAGCAGTAACACTAAGCTTTGGTACCTATTCATTTAACCACTGGCAAGATGGTACCACAAGTGATCCAAGACCCATATCAATATCAAGTGATACACAACTGACTGCAGTTTACCAAGATATCTCAGTAACACTTTCTCCATCAAGAGGACCTGTAGGGACCAGTATATCAGTGACTAGTGCCAATAAAATATTCTCACCAAATCACACCATCACACTGACATGGGATGGAACAGCTCTTGCCACAGCAACATCCAACTCTACTGGAGGTTTTACTGCAAAATTCACTGTACCTTCTTCTGCTAATGGTTCACACAAGGTCCAAGCAACAGATGGAACCAATATACATTTTGCTCTATTTACTGTAGGTCCTCCAAGTTCCATATCACTTAACACCAGTACTGCCAATGTGGGCACTGGAGTTAGAGTTACAGGCAGTAATTTTGCACCAAATTTGCAAATTACTTTCTCATATGATGGTGCTGCCTTGGATGTGGGTCAAGTAAATACAGGTACTGGTACTGCCATTCCATTAGTAGTAACAACTGATTCTAACGGTGGTTTTGTTGCAATAATTTCTATACCGCGTTCTGATGCAGGCACCCACACCATAAGCGCCAAAGACACGACAAACGATATGGCTACACAGAGCATTACAGTCACACCACATGTGTTTATCTATCCAGCATCAGGACATGCAGGATCTCAGGTAATGATTCCAGCAAGCCAAGGAAATGGCTTTGCAGCAAGTTCTGCTGTTACAATAAAGTTTGATGGTACAGTGATCTCTTCTATGACAACAGATTCTGGGGGCAACTTTGGAGGAAGTTTCACCATACCAAGTGGAGCTACAATTGCCAGTCACACTATTCAAGTCTCAGATGGAAAGGGCAATACACAATCTGTTTCATTTTCTGTTACTGATCCAACCACTCCTACATACAAGGTTCAAAATGTAACATCAATGTCAGGCCTTGTTTTACCAGACAGGTTTGCATTTATTCCAGATAACGGTCCTGGTATAGATGGTTCTGGGGCATTTATGGTTATTGAAAAGAATTCTGGAAAGGTAATCGTATTTAAAAATACAAACGGCAAGTTTGTAAGACAACTAGTACCGTTTGTGAGAGTACCAAATCTTTTGACAGGACCTGAAGACAATGGACTATTAGGAATTGCCATTGATCCAAACTGGAAAAACTCTATATCCTCGCAGTATGTCTACTTGGACATTACAAGAACCATATCAGGATCAAACTTTACAGAGATTATAAGATACCATGCTACAACTGATCCTACTACTGGAAATATTATAGCTGATACATCTGTAGGTGAGCAGCTTGTACTTGGCAACATTTTGGCCTGGAGAGATGGCCACAACGGAGGTAATCTAGAGTTTGATTCTCATGGACACCTCTACATATCAACAGGTGATGGCTGGTTGTATACTCCAGGACAGGACCTGACAACATTACAGGCAAAGTTACTCAGAATCACTCCACTTGCATCTCCTGATGCTAGTGGGAAACTATATTCAATTCCAAGTGACAATCCATTTGCATCAAGTACTGATACATCAATCAAAAAAGAGATCTGGGGCTATGGTGTAAGAAATCCATTTTCATTTGATATAGATTCCCAGACAGGCAAGCTGTATGTATCTGATCCAGGTTTCAATACATGGGAAAGAATTGAGGACCTTACTACTGCTGGTAGTAACGTTGGATGGCCAAACTATGAAGCACCACCATTTGGTAATCCACAAAACTTGGTAAACTATAAACCACCAGTATACTGGTATCCGCACCAGGGAATGGAACCACAGACAGGTATTACTGCTGGCCTTGAAGCTCTCACAGGAGGTGTATTTTACCACTGTAGTGCAAACTGTTACACATCATCAAATCTACAGGGAGCATATTTCTTTGGTGATTATGGAGTTGGCTTTATTGCAGCACTCTTGCCATCAAGTACAGCTCCACCTATAACGGATCCTGCAAGTGGAGCTCCAAAAGGACAGATCGTTCCAATATACTATGGACTAGCATATGCTCCAATAGACATGCAGGTCTGGAATGGAAAACTCTACTTTCTTGACTTGGCAGTCGGATCAGTTGATGTGTTAAACTATAGCTAACTACTATCTAGATAAAAATCAATTTTTTTATTTCTGATCAGAATTTTGCTGCCCTGCCATAAGAAATAACATATCAGAAGTGGCATTCATTTTATGTTTTATTGATACTGCGGGAACACCAGCTACCACATCTTGACTTGGTACATCATGTATAACAGAAGCCCCTGAAGCTACAACAACATTATCTCCAACCGTCACATGGTCTTTCAAAGTTGCATTGAGTCCAACCCAAGTTGAATCACCTATTCTTGCACTTCCTCCAATGATAGCACCTGCAGTAATTTCACAGTTTTTACCAATAATGACATTGTGAGAAATGTGTACCAACGAATCAATCTTTGTTCCATCGCCTATTATTGTATCAGAAAGAGACCCTCTAGCAATGTGACTGTTTGCACAAATTTCTATGTCATTACCAATTACTAATCTCCCAAAATGAGGGAATCGATAAAGCCCTTTCCTGTCCCTTTCAAATGCAAAACCATCATCACCTAATGTGACTCCAGAATGAATAATACTTCTGTCTCCTACTACGCAATTTTCTACAAGTGTTACTTTATCGTAGATTATAGTGTCATTTCCGATTTTACAATTCTCTCCAATCACAGTATAGTCTCCTATGTAACAACGGGCGCCTATCTCTGCAGTTTTAGATATAACAGCTTTCGAAGAAATTCCAACCAATTTTTTTTTCTTTGCAAATTTCTTATTAGTTAAATTTACAAAAACAAGTCTTGGATTATCAAGGAAAATAAGCTGAGCTCCTTTTTTTGGGTGCACAAGTCCATGTAAACTTTTTTTACAGAGAATTACACCAGCATTAGATTGTGAAATAAGCTCGATAGCTTTGTCGCCTTCATAAGAACAAAAAGAAAGGTCATCCAATCTGGCGTTTGTAATGGAAGCTATGTCTTTTATTCTTCCTTCATTAGTTCCTTCGATATTGTAGCTAAGATTCAAACTAGATAATATTGATTTGATATCAAACTCCAATGAATGGTTCGTATCTTTATGAGCCAAGTCTATGACACTTGTATCCATGATATTAGTTGGATGCAAACAATAAAAAAGGAATTGATAGTTTTTACAGAACAATTTTAGTAAACTTTGTTCTATGTATGATTAGATCTCTACATGATAAATTAGTTTTAATTATGATTTTTAACCAAAGACATCCGTCTTTCGTCTAGACATTGTTTTATATAATGCCTAATTATTTTCTAGAAGAATCAGATAATGATTGTACAACAAAATAAATTACTGTAACAAATTGGTAATCCCTTCTTCCAGAGAAATCTTTGGTTCAAAATTTAATTTTTTTCTGGCAGTTTCTATATCGTAATAAAAGTGAGGCGCCTTTTTTTCAATATCCTTAACACTAATTTTTGAATCCGATTTAATATTATTTTTTAGAATTTTAATAACATCTTTTACTGTTGCAGCTTTACCTGATGCTATGTTGTAGATGGCATATTTTTTCTTTGAAGATAATGCCTTAATTATTGCATCACAGACATCATATACGTTAACCAAATCTACTTTTTGGAATCCATTTTTATACCTGTGAAGAAAAATAGGCCTTGACTTCCTGTAACTGTTGATAAACTTGCCTATTGTATTTTTCTTTGGATATCTATTACCATAAGTAACTGAAACCCTTAAGATTATTGCGTGAAGGTTAAACTTGGAACTATAATAAGATACAAGATTTTCCGAGAGTAATTTGGTGCATCCATAATTTGTAAATGGCAGAGTGGGAAAGTTTTCTTTTATTGGAAGTATTTTAGAGGGTGCATATACATTATGACCTGAAACAAACACAAATTTTTTTATGTTTTTTTGTCTGGCAAATTCCAGAATATTCAAAGTTGTAACAACATTTTCACTCATCATACTTGAAAGATCCTTTTCATTTGTGTCTGCTGCCAAGTGTATTATAGCATCAAAATTTGTTCTGATCTTTTTTGCTAGATGATTAGAACGAAGATCTGCTAGATACATCTTGTGATTTACATTAACTGGTTTTCTTGAAATCCCTTCAACATCATGACCAAGTTTTTGTAATTCTGGCACTAGGTTTGAACCAATAAAGCCAGTGCAACCTGAAACTAGGATCCTCATGCCGCACAAATTATTCTATTATTGCGTAACATGCCCGTGTTGAAAAATCAAATCTTTTCAGCCTTAGATTGCCAAGTCCTATCTCCTCCATGACCGCAATTGTCTCACCAGGATAATCTTGATGGTTTATTTCATCAAAACAGATAATCCCACCTTTTGGTATTCTGTCAAAGAGTAGACGTATTGTGTCCTTGGTTGGCTGGTAAAGATCCATGTCCAAGTAAAGTAGAGCAATAACAAGGTAAGGATTTTCCTTCATGAATAAAGGGAGTGTTTTTGAAATATCCCCTTTTACTAGTTGTACTTTTTCAAGATGGCCTAGTGTTCTGTTGTGGTCATAAAGTTTAATTGCATTTTGCAAAATTGAGTATGAATCGTGACGTAATCCACCTTTTCTCATATGTACTGCCTTGCTGGTTTTATCTTGTTGTAATAATTCACTAAAACCCTCAAAGGTGTCAAAACCAATTACCTTGCGAAGATGGTGGTATCCTTCAAAAATTGAGCAAAAGTGAGCATAGGACATCAAGCCAAAACCATCTGCCACGCCACATTCAACAATCGAGCCTGGTACATTTTTTATCAATTTGTAAAGTTCATATTTTTCAAGAAAGTTTCTTATCTGCTGTCTCCATGTAAATACTGGAAAATTTCTGAGCTTTTCAAGCTCGGTCAAATCAGCACCATTTAGAAATTCCTCGACATCGGTGTAAAACTGTAGCATCTCAGGAGTATTCCTACCGGATTCAATATTCCTTAGTACATTATTTAACAAATTTTCATTTTTCATAATACTCTTTTAGACGCAAACAATAAAAGGTGAATCGATAGTTTTTACATAACAATTTTAGTGAACAATGTTCTATAGTCTTAATGCATGGAACAGTCAAAAATTACGGAATCCTAATTTAATTTAGATCTTTCATTCCAAATTAATGTAACAATCTTCGATTACTTTCTTAGCATATCGACTTATGGAATGATAAATATAGAAACATTAAATGAAAAAGAATTATCTTAATATCTCATTAGGGATCTTTTTATTTTTACTATTATTTACCCCTATCACTAACAATCAAGTTGTAAATGCACTGGGCACTACTTCCACACTAACTGTTAACACACAAGATCTCAACGGTGTTGCTATCTCCGGCGTTTACATACAACTCTATACAAATGGAAAACAGATAGCTTCTGGATACTCTCCTGCTACATTTATTGTTAACAATACACAGACGTATACTGTTGCACCCAACAATTATCTTACCTATATCTTTGATCACTGGCTTGATACCGGTTCAACAACTAGTACTAGAGACATATCAATATCTTCTGATACTGCAATAACTGCAGTTTACAAAACAGTTACTTCTCCTACAAGTGTTGCACCACAATCTCCAACTGGATTAACAGCTACTGCTGTGTCCTCATCACAAATTAATCTAAGCTGGACAGCTCCCTCAAACAACGGCGGTTCAGCTATAACAGGATACAAGATTGAGAGATCAAATAATACTGGAACTACATGGAGTACAACAGTAGCAAATACAGGTTCTACAGCTACAACATATTCTGATACAGGATTGTTACAAAACTCAACCTACACTTACAGGGTATCAGCAATCAATAGTGTAGGCACAAGTCCTCCATCAAGTACTGCATCTGCAACTACATCTAGTGCAGCTACTGTTCCACAATCACCAACTGGACTTGCAGCTACAGCTGGAAACTCTCAGGTATCACTCTCATGGACTGCACCATCATCTAATGGTGGCTCTGCCATAACAGGATACAAAATATACCGTGGCACAGCAGCAGGTGGTGAAGGTACAACCTCTGTTGGCACAGTAAGCGGTTCGACGTTATCTTATACCGATACTGGACTGACAAACGGTCAAGCATATTTCTACAAGGTAACAGCTGTAAACTCTGTTGGCGAGTCTGCACAGTCAAATGAGGCAAGTGCAACACCTGCAGCTGCTGCCACAGCTCCACAACCGCCAACTGGATTAACAGCTACTGCTATTTCATCATCTCAAATTAATCTCTCATGGACTGCACCATCAAACAATGGAGGTTCAGCAATCACCGGTTACAAGATAGAGAGATCAACTGACAGCGGAACTACCTGGTCTACCATACAATCAAATACAGCAAACACATCTACAACTTATTCTGATACTGGACTTGCTGCAACTACAACTTACACCTACCGAGTATCAGCGATAAACTCAGTTGGTACCAGCTTTCCATCAAACACAGCTTCTGCAACTACATCCAGTGCAACTATATCTGGTTCTAGTATCTCACTTAATACAAATTCTGTTAATGTAGGAACATCCGTAAGAATCACAGGTGCCAAGTTTGCATCAAACTCACCGATTACCATATCATATGATTCCTATACATATGCATTCAACTCTGCAAACGATGCACCCACTCCATCTAATATTCAAACCGATTCTAATGGAGGTTTTGTCGGAATAATTGCGGTACAGCATTCTGTTGCAGGAGCTCACACCATCATAGTTCAGGATGCAGCAAAAAATACAGCTACTGCCACCGTTACTATGACACCACACGTATTTATCTATCCAACATCAGGAGCTGCCGGCTCCCAAGTACTGATTCCAGATTCCAACGGTAATGGCTTTGCAGCAAGTTCAACAATTACTATAACATTTGATAATGCAATGGTTTCCACTTCAAGTACCATAATTTCCGACACCACTGGTAACTTTGGAGGAAGCTTCACAATACCCAGCGGAGCTTCACTTGGCACACACCAGATTCAAGTATCCGACGGTAAGGGTAACGTTTACCCTATTTCCTTTACTGTTGTCAGCTCGTCGACTCCTACATACAACACTCAACCTATAGCAACAGGACTCAGTATTCCAGACAGAATGGCCTTTATTCCGGATAACGGTTATGGCGTAGATGGCTCCGGTACATTCATGGTTCTTGAAAAGAATACTGGAAATGTAATCGTATTCAAAAATACAGGCAGCCAATTTGCAAGACAGGCAACACCCTTTGTAACCATACCAAACCTGCAAACAGGATCTGAAGACAATGGACTTTTGGGAATTGCCTTTGATCCAAACTGGAAAAACTCCGCATCCTCACAGTATGTTTACTTTGATGTTACAAGGACCATATCAGGATCTGTCGTAAGTGAGGTTATCAGATATCATGCTACAACTGATTCATCTGGAAATATAGTAGCAGATTCGTCTATAGGTGAACAGCTTGTACTTACTTCTCCAGCTTGGCAGGATGGTCATAACGGGGGTTGTCTCAAGTTTGACTCTGCAGGCAACCTCTACATAGCTGTTAGTGATGGATGGACATTTAAAGGACAGGATTTGACAATACTGCAAGGAAAGATTCTCAGAATTACTCCACTTGCATCTCCTGACGCTAGTGGAAAACTCTACTCGATTCCAAGTACAAACCCATTTGCATCAAGTACCGATCCTAGTATCAAAAAAGAGATCTGGGGCTATGGTGTGAGAAATCCATATACATTTGATATTGATTCCAAGACAGGCAGAATATATGCATCAGATGTGGGTTACAATGCATGGGAGAGCATAAAGAACTTTACAGCTGCCGGTGCAAATGCTGGATGGTCAAACTATGAGAGCCCACCATTTGGTAATCCACAAAACTTGGCAAGCTATACACCGCAAGTATACTGGTACCCACACGAAGGAATAGAATCACAGACAACACCAGAGGGTCTTCAGGCCCTTACAGGTGGAATCTTCTATCACGGGACCTACTATCCAAATTACGAAGGTGCTTATTTCTTTGCAGACTATGGATTACACATGATTTCTGCACTCTTACCATCGAGTACAGCTCCGCCTACAATTGATCCAGCAAGTGGAGTTCCAAAAGGACAGGTTGTACCAATATACTTTGATAAATCTATTGCACCAGTTGATCTGGAAGTCTGGAACGGAGGAATCTACTTCATTGATCTGACTGGTAGCGTTAACGTACTAAACTATGGAGCAAGTCAGCCACCCACCGGAGGAGGTTCTGGAAGTGCACTCTCTCCAACAGGCCTTACAGCTGCTGCCATTTCATCATCACAAATCAATCTATCCTGGACAGCACCAAATAACATTGGTGGTTTGGTAGCAGGATACAAGATAGAAAGAGTAACTGGTAGTAACACCAACTGGGTTACTATCGTACCCAACACTGGAAGCACAACAACAACATATTCCGATACTGGACTGTCTCCAAGTACGATCTATACCTACAGAGTATCTGCACTGTATGTTGGTGGAGCATCAAGTGACCCATCTAACACTGCATCTGCAACAACACAATGTGCCATATGCAAGTTGACCGTAACAACACAGCTGACAACAGGAGAATCTCTTAGCGGGTTGTATACTGAATTGCGTAATTCAACTGGAGTGATGATCTCATCAGGATTCACTCCTACTACGTTTAATCTAAACAATGGAGCGCAATACACAGTTGGGATGGGGAATTGGACAACTTTCAGGTTTGATCACTGGCTTGATACAGGTTCATCAGTGAATCCGAGACATATGTCAATAATAAGCAACACTCAGATTACTGCTGTTTATCGTGATACTGCACCGCTAATACTGAGTCCATCAAGCGGACCTGCAAACATTACCATAACTGTCACTGGTACCGCATTTTCCAACTCCACTGCAATCACTCTAACTTATGATGGCGTTGCACCTCAAATACAAAATCCAGCTAATATAACTACAAACTCAACTGGAGGCTTTAAGGCTACATTCCAAGTACCTCTAGGGTCAGTTGGTCCACACGAGGTCCAAGCAACAGATGGCACCAACACACACTCTGCTATATTTAATGACACTCCTGGCTGATAGATATCACTTCTAGTCCATTGTAACAATTATTGTCCGGGGCTTATTTTTGCAAATTAGTTTATTGAAAATAGTGTTTCATTTATTATGATTTCTTCATAAACTTGAAAAATCTCTAAGTTGCAGGTAGACTAAAGGAGAATGTGGCTCCATTCTTATCAGTATTATTTTCTGCCCACATCTTTCCACCATGTGCCTCTATGATGTTTTTACATATGTAGAGTCCTAATCCAGTTCCTTTGTATGATTTTGTTACAAACTTTGAAAACAAAACTGGCAATATCTGCGGATCTATCCCATGCCCATTGTCATGTACCTTAACAATTATTTCATTTCCAAGTTTTTTTGAAGTAATCATAATAGTCCCATTGCTTGTAAATTTGATTGCATTATGAAGCAGATTAGAAATGACTTGCATTATTCTATCTCTATCAGCTTCTACGTACATTTTATCTTGGGCATCTTTGTGTTTTAGGTTTACATTGTTATTTTCAATCTGAGTATTTGCATCTCTTATGGCAAATGACAACACATCATTGACTTCAAACATCTCTTTGTTTAATTTTAATGTCTTGCTTTCAATTCTTGATACACTAAGTATGTTTTCAGTGAGATGTTGTAGTCTTTTGGCGTTTCGTATAATTGTTTTTATCTCTTCTCTATCACTGCCAATCTCTGATTCTAATAATTCTATATTTACCAAGATGGGCATGATTGGAGTACGCAACTCATGAGCTGCAATATTGATGAATTCGGTTTGCATTATGAGTTGTTTTTGAATGGATTTGAAAAAGTCAGATGTTATGATCTTTCTTGCTTCAGTTTCAACAGAACTAAAAATTATTGGATCTTGAATAGCTTTTTTGAGCATTTCTTCCTCTAGGTTGGTTTCTCTCAAAATTTGAATAAATTTTTCAAGTGCTTCAAGACCTCTGTTGACTCGAATGTTTGCCTCCCTGTGAATCGCCTCTTGGTTTAACCTATTTCTTATCACATCATGTTTGGTTTGGATGATTCTGGTAGTCTCTCTTAGCTTTTCTCTTACTTGTTCTATTTTTTTACTTCTGTTTTCTAACATCTCTTCTCTTGCAACAAAGGTTCTAACTCGTATGTTTTCTACTTGCTCCCTGATATGATTCTGAATATTTGTTACTTGGTGTTCATGCTGAATTATTCTATCTACTATTTTTGGATGATTCAATTAAACCCCTTTTTTTGTTCTAATACACTGTTCAAATCTTTCAAAATTTCAGATTCATTTTTGTGATATGTTTCTTCATCTATGTCACCACTTTGATATTCTAAATTTAATTGCATTAATCTTGATTTTATTAATCGTATATGTTCTTGTGAAATATGTTCTGCTGTAATACGATTACATTCTTTTAAAATCGAATCAAGAGTCAATTTTATTATGAGATATGTTATAAACATCATTTTCACCTCAACAAAATGAATATGGCGCCCATGGCCCGCTTAGATGAAACGTTAGGCTGTCTTTCTTGTATTTTTCTTCCAATTTTTTTAATTTTAAATTGAAACTGTCATGATCATTTTTTTTTATCAGATATGCAACATTTAAGATGACTTGGTCTATGTCAGTTTTTAATAATCTGCTATCATCAGCTAAGCTTACAAGATCATGGTGAATCTCTCCACTTAACTCATCTATTTTTTTAAGTGTCTCATTTTTGATGGCCTCATCCATCTTCATTTTAAGAAAATATGCCGCACCATCTCCTGCATTAGACATTTCTTTTTTGATTTTTTTAACTTCATAAGATATGTCATGTGTAGTTTTCTTGATTTTTTTTACGTTGTTTTTGTCAAAGATCACTTTGACGCCAAATTCATCTTTATCTTTGAATTTGGTTATTTTTGATCTGAAATCTCTATATGACTTTACAAGTAAATTTTTTACTCCTTCTTCTGTCTTTATGATTACGCCAAATCTCACCGGCAATGTAGTGCCTATTTTTCTTGATGCTTCAACAACTCTCTGGTGAGCTACGATGTTGTCTACATTAGCTTGTGTTTCTTTGAATGGTATTGCACTTACTATTGCGTTAAGATCCTTATGACCTATTGTATACACACTGCTATCAAATAATCCTATATTTCCAATATCTGGCTTTTTTTCGCTTTCTAATATGCAGTAAACGTATCTTCCTTTAATCATTGCTAATATTATCAATAGTTTTTACTGATTTATTTTTCTTTGTAGGTAAAGAAGAAAGTGTTGCAAGAAGGTCTAATGCTATTAAATCAACATCTGCTACTGAAATTGTTACTTGACCCGTAACCATTACTCCTTTGTCTAGTAATTTGTCAACTACATCTACAATTGAAATCTTGTCAAAAGGTACATTTTCGGACTTTATTAGAGAGCCAAGATTAAGATCAAGTTCTTCCGCGCTACACCCAAACACTTTGGAAATCTCTATTATTTTTTGTCTGGTTTGCATAAAAGCAAGCCCTAACCTCTCTATCTCCTCACTTGTCAGAGTGCCTGATTCGATTCTCCGCCGAGCTTGTCTTTCAAGAATCTGGCGAAGTATTTCAACAAGAGTTAATACAAGCTTTCCAAGTCCATTTTGTAACTTTTGTCCGTCTAGATTTATTTTTTCAACACTTACTAATTCTGTTTTATGATTTTTAGAAAAATTTCCCAACAAGATTATCTCCTAATACTTTTTGTCTCTGAACGCTTGGTAATTCCTTTATCCCATTTTTCCCAAGGAAGTTTCATTCCGTATCGTTTTGCAGTTTCAAGTGAAGCTATTACAAGATTAATTTTTAAAGAAAGTAAGTCTACCCCCACAATCGAGACTGTAATGTCACCATTTATTACTACTCCTTTATCCAAAATTCTGTCAATTAGATCAATGATCGTTAATTGTCTTGGAGTGAGTGTCTTAAGCGACATTTTCGTTATATCCCTCACGTTTCATTTTACAGTACCCGCAAATGCCACTGTCTTTAAACCAATGTTTATCGCAAAATCCTTCCAGGTATTTTTCACCAACAGTTTTTGAAAGATACGTGACAATAATGTCAAATTGGTTTCCGCGCTGACACTCAGGACATCGTGTAAAGACCCAACCATTACTCATGGCTTTTTTTAGGTCTACCTCATCATATTTACCACATATTAGACAGATAGCCATGCAAACTCGCCTGTTGCTACTTTTGTGGGAGTCCTGGCGGCGCTGCTAGTCCTAATGCAGATGCATATCTAAGGAATGTGTCAATACCTGAAACCACTATTCTGGCTCTTATAACAAGTATTTCTATGCCTACTAATGATACAGAAAGATTTGCATCTATAACTAGTCCTTTATCCAGTACTCTGTCTACTAGGTCGTAAATGTTTAGCATCGGTCTACTATACATTTGTTGAGACATTTCTGATCTAGATTCCTAGAAGATTCTTACATATAAGATGATATGGTAGATTGTTCTAGTTCCTTCTTATACAAAATGATGTCAAAATCTTTTTTTAGAATAATTCAGGATGAATACATTGCAATCTACTGAAGATACTTAACTGAAGTATAGAAATAATCGCTAGAAGAATGGTACCATATTAATAAAATAAAGAACTCACAATTAAAAACATGTTAGTACGTACAAAACGATGTCACACAGTAGAAACTGGGAATCATATAGCAGTAGTATATTCACATAAAGACGAAGAACTTGAAGAAGCTTTTGAATTCTTAAAATCTGGTCTAGAAAAAAATGAAATTATTATGTTAATAACGGATGACCTCTCCAAAGATGAAATTCGTAAAAAAATTAACAATGAATGGAATGTTGATGCTAACACTCTTGAAAAAAATGGTCATCTTATCATAAAGACTACACCAGAATGGTATTTTCCATATGCACCACCTAGTGTTCATAAGCTAAATACAGTGTGGATTTCAATGATTGATTATCCATATATCAAAAGAAAAAACGGGGTGAGAGTATTTGCTGACATGTCTGCATTTTTTAGATATGGCTTTTTACGAGAACTAGTTCTTTATGAATCAACATTAGAAAAGGAATTTGATTTTCCATTTACAATGGTCTGTGCCTATAAATCTAAAGATTTTGAAACTCTAAATCAAAAACAACAAAATATGTTAATTGAACATCACCATTTGATGTGGAAATAAAACTCACGTTTTATCTATAGTGCATTTTCTTGTTGACCTTACTTGATTCAAATTTAGATTAACTGTAATTAATTTTTAAAAACTAGAAGATTGTAGCATGGTCATTTAAGTAAATCAATGTTGTATATGAAATGCCACAGAATATGAAATACTCAGATGATATTATTTGGAAGGTTTGGTCAAAAGGTGAAATTTTTGCTGGTAATGATCCTGTTTTTTGGAGAAAGGATCAATGTGGTGCCTGGATATTTCGTGGTCATTACGGGAGAAAAGATTCAGAATATGGGTGGGTAATTGATCAGATAAAACCATTATCAGAAGGTGATACAGATAAAATTTCAAAGCTGCGTCCTATGCATTGGGATAACACTACTAGAAAATCAGATGGTAATATTGAATGCCGTGTAACATCTGCTGGTGTTCATAATGATAAACCTCCAGAAAACAAAATTACTGAATATCCAAATTTAAACATCTTTAATTTCTAAATGATAATCTGGAAAAATCTATTTTTATCATGAATTTTAACAATTAATGTAAACTAGAACATTGTTTACTAAAAATATAGCAAATTTTTTTAGCAGATTATACCTATGTTTAAATATGAAATATCGTAGTAGAACTGAAATCTCAGCCATGATCCTAGAGGCTGTAAGGTCGGGAGCTACGAAGACAAAGATAATGTATAGGGCATATCTTTCCTATACGCTTGTTAAACAATACATTGCATTTCTACAAGAAAATGATCTTTTAAGATATGAAAAACTGACAAAACAATATAGAATAACTGAGAAGGGACTAAAATTCTTACACTCGTATGATCAAATTATTGAATTGCTCTCTTCAAAAAACAAAGAAAAGAAAATTGTTATCTAAATAAATCAATAGTATGGCATGTAATGTTTTGTTACATACAATTTAACTTAAACAAATTATTCTGATTTTTATAAAATAATTTTATCACGATAATTAATTTTATTTAAAATTAAAAACGAAGTTTGTATACATATTTCTTCTACCCATCCCTTTAATATTATAGAAGATTGTTCTAGGTTGAAATGAAGGTACAATCATCTAGAACATTTGTCGGGATTTTTATGATCATGTTGATGGTCTTTGTACCATTTTCAACAACAATACACCCAGCAGTTGCAGCAACACCAACTGGAGTCATAGTACCACTGTATTCATATCCTGGAAACTATTGGACCCAACTAATTCAAGCAAAGAATGCACACCCATCAGTTCCAGTCATAGCAATTATCAATCCTAGTAGCGGTTCTGGTAGTGCCTCTGATTCTAATTACGTAACAGGCATTAAAAATCTTCAATCTGCAGGCATTACTGTACTAGGATATGTCTATACATCATATGCTGCAAGATCAATTACTGCAGCAGAAGCCGATATAAACTCGTACAAAACTTGGTACAACGTTAACGGAATAATGTTTGATGAGATGTCAAACGTTCCAGGTAATGAGAATTACTATTCTACTTTAACTCAATATGTAAAATCTCATGGTATGACCATGACAGTAGGTAATCCCGGTGCAAGTACATTAGCAAGTTATGTAGGAACTGTGGATAACATTACCATATACGAGGGTAGTGGAGTGCCAACAGCATCAACTCTTAGCACTAGGATCTTCTCTCCGACATATCCAAGCTCAGACTTTTCAATGGTGTCATTTGGTGTTAGCACACTAGACACAACAGCAGAAAAAAATGCGTCTCCATATGTGAGTTATCTGTATATCACAAACGATGTCTTGTCAAATCCATATGATACTGTTCCACCATACATTGGTAACGAGGTAGCTGCTCTTGACACAGCTACAGCAACCGCATCACAACCTCCAACTGGAGTAACAACTACAGCGGTCTCTTCATCACAGATAAACCTGTCATGGATAGCTCCTGTAAACAATGGTGGTTCAGCTATTCTCGGATACAAGATTGAAAGGTCTATTGATAGTGGAACCACATGGACTACAATCGTATCTAACACTGCTAGTACCACAACAACATATTCTGATACCGGACTCTTCCCAAATACATCCTATACTTATCGTGTTTCTGCAATTAATTCGATTGGAACTAGTTCTCCTTCCAGTATGTCTTCTACCACTACATCTAGTGCAACTAGTGTGCCATCATCACCTGCAGTGCTAACAGCAAAAACTGCATCATCATCGCAGATCAATCTATCCTGGACTGCACCTACAAACAACGGTGGCTCTGCAATCACAAACTACAACATATACAGGTCTACTAGTTCTGGAACTGAAACATTCCTTGTAAGAATAGGAAATGTATTGTCTTACAGTGATACAGGACTGTCAAGTGGTACAACATATTTCTACAAAGTAACAGCTGTAAATTCAGCTGGTGAATCAACTCAATCAAATGAAGCAACCACCTCATTAACTACACCAACTACAAACACATCAAATGACTTGGCGACAAGACTTGGAGGAATTAATACAGGCATATACTATCCAATGTATAGCCTAAGCGAGCTTCCGCAGGTACTTGCAGCAAAACAGGCTTTCCCTAACGTTCCTTTCAATGTAAACATAAATCCAGCATCTGGACCTGGAACTGCACCTTCAACGTCTTGGGCTAGTGCAATTACACAGCTCAAGAGTGCAGGAGCTGTAGTTACAGGTTATGTGCCTACAGGATACGGAACAAGAACCGTTGCAAATGTAGAGGGTATGATATCATCCTATAACCAGTTCTATCCAAACATGTTAGATGGGATAATGTTCGATGAGGTGTCAGGATCTTGTTCAGAGTTTACTTTCTACCAGTCAATCTCAAACTATGCAAAATCCATTGGTTATAATTACATAAGAGCAAATCCGGGAAGTTCAATATGTCAAACAGATGTACCGCTATTCAACCACATTGCAATATTTGAGTCTGCAGGCTACCCAAGCGAGTCAACACTTGCATCAAATACTTTCTATCCTCAATATCCAAAAGATGTAGTTGGTTTTGGAGCTACAATACATACAACACCAACATATGATCCAACTTGGCTTCATATGGCCACAAAATACTTGAAGTGGGTCTACATCACAGACCAGACAGAGCCAAACCCGTACGCTGTATTTCCATCATACTTTAATCAGTATCTCACAGACCTTTCTTCTCTAGCCGTAACTACAACCCCGCCTCCGTCGCCAACTTCTCCTGGTTCACCAACGAGTCTAACAGCTACAGCTGCATCATCATCACAAATCAATCTATCCTGGACTGCACCTACAAGCAACGGTGGCTCTGCAATCACTGGTTACAAGATAGAGAGATCAACTGATAGTGGAACAACATGGTCTACCAGTATAGCAAATACAGCAAGCACAGCAACAACATATTCTGACACAGGACTTGTTGCAAGTACTGCATACAAACACAGAGTATCAGCGATAAACTCAGTTGGAACAAGTTCTCCATCTACTACATCTTCTGCTACAACCATGTCTGGTTCTACAACCACTATTCCACAACCTCCAACAGGATTGACAGGTTCTGCCGTTTCATCATCACAAATCAATCTATCCTGGACTGCACCTACAAGCAACGGTGGCTCTGCAATCACTGGTTACAAGATAGAGAGATCAACTGATAGTGGAACAACATGGTCTACCATTGTGGCAAATACAGCTAACACAGCTATA
>DASQHX010000012.1 GCA_035631875.1 Nitrosopumilaceae archaeon
TGGACTGCAAAGGATGCAGCTGGCAACATCTCTAACGCAACTCAGACAGTTGATGTAGTTGACACCACTGCACCAAAGATCATTCCACCAAAGGACATCAAGGTAGAGGCAACTTCCCTTACTGATAATACCGTATCACTAGGTAATGCTACGGCAACAGATGTAGAACAAGTTACAATATCTGATAACGCTCCATCAGTATTCCCAATAGGCAAAACTGCAATTACATGGACTGCAAAGGATGCAGCTGGCAACATCTCTAACGCAACTCAGACAGTTGATGTAGTTGACACCACTGCACCAATTATTGTAGCACCAACAAATATTATTGTTAATGCAACAAGTCCTACCAGTAATAACGTAGAGATTGGTAACGCTACGGCAAAAGACGCCGTGGGTGTTGCTTCTATTACAAATGATGCACCACAAGTATTTCCATTTGGACAAACCATTGTAACATGGAAATCTACTGATACATCAGGAAACTCTGCTACTGCAACTCAAAAAATAACTGTAGTTGATAGATCTCCACCACAACTAAATATTCCAGCTGATATAGTTGTGAATGCTACCGCATTTGAAATGCCAATACAAATTGGACAAGCAACAGCTACTGGAATTATTGATACATCTCCAAAAATAACTAATAACGCTACTGCATCGTTCCCACTTGGTAAGACAATAGTAGAATGGAATGCTATTGATAAATTTGGTAATTCTAAATCACTTACACAATCAGTGACAGTATTGGCATGTGGTAAGCCTGAATCATCTTACAACTTGATAATGGGTACAGAAAATGATGATATTCTAGTTGGAAAAATAGGGGTTTCTAATTTGATAATAAGTCTTGGCGGAAATGATATAATTCGTGCTGGTACATCTGGTGATTGTATAATTGCAGGAAATGGTGACAATGTGATATTTGGAGGCAATGGAGATGATGCCATTATAGCTGGTAACGGTAACAATATCATAAAGGGAGGTTCAGGAAATGACAAAATAACAGTAGGCACAGGTTCGAATATAATTGATGGTGGAGATGGACATAACACTTGCACTGCTGACAATGTAAGCCACGATACCATAGTTAACTGTGAAGTACGATAATTACAGATACTGTTTACACCACTAATCACGCTCAATTCATTCAATTTGATTTAAGAAACTATACTTGATGTAATATTTCGATACTTTTCATATAGATTATAATAATAATCATTTTACCTTTATCTGATGTCAAATTCAAAGAAATTATTTTTACGGGCAAAAAAGGTTATTCCATCAGGAATAAACAGCCCAGTCAGATTCTATGATCCATATCCGTTCTTTGTAAAAAAAGCTAACGGCAGTGTGATCTGGGATGTGGATGGTAATAGGTATCTTGACTTTTGTAACGGATATGGTGCCTTGCTTTTGGGGCATCAAAGAAAAGAAATACTCTCAGCAGTTTTGTCACAATTAAAAAATGGAACGCTATACTGTGCACCAACAGATATTGAAGTTGAACTATCAGAATTAATTGTAAGAAATTATCCTTCCATGGAAAAAGTACGATTAGTAAACACTGGAAGCGAGGCCACAATGACTGCAATACGACTTGCAAGAGGCTTTACAAAGAGGAAAAAAATAATAAAATTTGAAGGATGCTACCATGGTGCGCATGAATCTGTTCTTGTAAAGGCGGGCTCTGGCGCAGCTCATAATGGAATATCAATCTCAGAAGGAGGTCTTGACGAAGTCTCTAAAAACACGCTTGTTGTACAGTATAACAATTCACAGGAGCTTGATTCCGTACTAGAAAAACAAAAAGATGTTGCTGGAGTGATAATAGAACCAGTACTTGCAAATATGGGTCTGGTTTTACCTGAAAAAAGATTTCTTGATAATGTCAGAAAAATTACAAAAGATCATGACGTTCCTTTGATATTTGATGAAGTAGTTACAGGATTTAGAATGTCACTAGGTGGAGCACAAAAATACTATTCCATAACACCTGACATTACCACGCTTGGCAAGGCACTTGGAAATGGATTTGTCATTGCCGCGGTGGGTGGCAAAAATGAGATAATGGATATGTTATCCCCGCAAGGAAAGGTGTACCAGGCAAGTACCTATGCTGGCAATCCCGTGTCTGTTGCCGCTGCTATAGCATCTATAAAAACGATAAACAAGGACAAAAACAAGATCTATCCAAAACTTGAACTTAGTTGCACCATATTGGCAAATGCCATCAAGGATCTAGCAACTGATCTAAGGATTCCTAACCAAATTAATTTTATTAGCTCCATGTTTCAGGTCTTTTTTACAGACAAGCCCGTAAAAGATTATGGTTCTGCAAAAAAAGCTGATACCAAAAAATTCAAGAAATTATTTGCCACACTTTTAAAAAATGGCGTATTTGTAGCACCATCTCAATTTGAAACCGTGTTTTTATCATATTCTCATACTACTGATGATTTGCACAAGACCATAGAAGCATACGAAAAATCTCTTAGAGCAGTGAAGACATGAAGTATACAATAGGAACAAGAGGCAGTCCACTTTCACTTGCCCAGACAAAATGGGTTATATCAGAATTAAAAAAGAAATCACCAGAAACAGAATTTGAGATAGTTCCGATAAAAACCAAAGGCGACACAGATGCAAGACCACTTTTTAACATAAATCAAAAGGGAATATTTGAAAAAGAAATTGATAGGGCAGTGGCTGAAAAAAAGGTTGACTTTGCAGTACATAGTTTGAAGGATGTTCCTGCAGAACTTCCTGATGATCTTATTCTATCTTGTATTCCAAAAAGAGAAGCTGCAAACGATGTGTTCATTTCCAAAGGTAATCACACCCTTGATAAAATAAAAAAAGGTGCAATAATTGGCACTAGCAGTCTTAGAAGAGCAGTACAGGTCTCACGCAAAAGACCTGATGTTATAGTAAAACCAATCAGGGGGAACATTGAATCAAGAATTAAAAAAATTGATGATGGAAATTTTGACGGCGTTGTTCTTGCCGAAGCGGGAATTGGAAGATTAGGTTTGGATGTAAAATTTGAAAAGCTCTCAATAAGCGAGTTTCCACCTTCTCCTGGACAAGGTGCACTTGCAATCGTATCAAGAAGGGATAATGTCAAACTAATCGAATTACTAAATACAATAGAAGATCCTGATTCTCGCTGTGCTATTGAAGCTGAAAGATCTCTTTCTATTTTTGTAGATTCTGGGTGTAGATTTCCAGTAGGTGCACTAGCAACAAAAACAGGAGACAAGCTAAAATTGCATGTAATAGTATATTCTGTAGATGGCAGCAAATCCATTAATGTGGAAAAAACAGGAGAGCCCATACATGCAAAAGAGCTTGGAAAGCAGTTAGCTACAGAGCTTGCTGAGAAGGGAATAGCAGAGCTTGCTAAAAATTGGAGAGAAAAAGTAGAGGAATGGAATAAAAAATGACAGGCAAAGTCTACATAGTTGGAGCAGGACCCGGTGACCACAAGCTTATCACGCTAAAAGCTGTTGAAGTGATAAAATCTGCCGATGTGGTTCTTTACGATAGACTGGTAAGTAAAGGAATCATTTCCATGATACCAAAAATTGCAGAAAAAGTCTATGTCGGGCGTGACGTTGGAGATGATTACAAACATCAAGACTCTACAAATGATTTGATGCTAAAGTTTGCAAAGACAAAGAAAAACATAGTCCGGCTAAAGGGAGGAGATCCTTTTATTTTTGGGAGAGGAGGCGAGGAAGCAGAATTTCTTAGATCTCACAAGATAAAATATGAAATTATTCCTGGAATAACATCTGGAATTGGCTCTGCAGAATATTCTGGAATACCGCTTACACACAGAGATTATGCCTCCTCAGTTGTTTTTGTCACAGGGCATGAGGATGCTAAAAAGACAAAAGAGGCTGTCAAATGGAAAAAACTTGCAAAATCTGTAGATACCATTGTAATAATGATGGGGCTTTCAAGATTAGAAAAAATTTCTAAAAACCTGATAGAGGGGGGACTAGATAAAAAAACTCCTGTAGCAGTAATACAAAATGGAACCACACCAAAACACAGAATGATAAAAGGAGATCTCTCAAACATATCACAAAAGGTAATCCAAGCCAAAATAAGACCGCCGTCTATAATTATAATAGGTAAGGTAGTTAATCTGTCTGAAATAATAGGGTGGAGAAAATGATTACTGGTAAAACAATCGCAATCACACGTTCCAAAGAAGATTCTGAAGAATTTATACAATTAATTACAAATGCAAATGCAAACCCCATATCTCTTCCAACAATAGAACTTGTAAGTAAGGGTGAAAAAATTGTTGATGAATTTCTACATGCAATAAAGGAGGAAGATCCAGATTTTTCTGTTTTTATGAGCTCAAAAGCAGTCAAACTTTTGTTTGATATCGCACGAAAAATTTCAAAATATGAAAAACTCCAACTTGCAATAGCAAATACTACTGTGATAGCCGTTGGACCAAAAACAAAAGCTGCACTAGAGTCTGAAGGAATCAGAGTTGCATACATGCCAAATAGGTTTTCTTCTGTTGGTGTAGGTGAGATCTTTACAAGATTAAATGCTGAAGGAAAAAAAGTCATTATTCCACGAAGTGGTGCTTCTACACCATTTCTTGCACAGCTTCTTGAAAAAATTGGGTTACAAGTAAAAGAAATTTATCTTTACGATGTATGCTCTTTTCGCGATACATCACAATGGAATGAATTTAGAGAACTGTTTGCAAATAACAAGGTGGATGGTATTGTCTTTACTAGTGCATCATCAGTAAATGCATTTTTTGAAATTATGTTATTGGATGCAGATAAAGAAACACTATTACAAAATCTTAGAGCATCAAAAATTGTTGCAATTGGACCATTTACTGCAGATGAATTGAAAAAATTTGGAATCAAACCAATAGTTGCAGATGTACATACAGTACCAGGAGCTTTTGAAACAATAAAAAATTGTTTTTGTTAGCTTGGACTATTTAGCTTAGCCTACTCCGCTATACACCTAGTAAGAGTTGTAGAAGTTTTTTATAATATAACGGTGTTATTTACGTGTATGACGACTGAGAACCTCAATATGGATTATAGTAAATATGATTTCAAAGATTCCACCGAAATGTATGTTTACACAAGCAAGAGGGGTCTCACAAGAGAAACAGTCATAGAAATCAGTAAATTAAAAGACGAACCACAATGGATGCTTGACTTTAGACTACGTTCTTATGATATTTTCATGAAAAAACCAATGCCAAATTGGGGTGGCGATCTAGCTAAAATAGATTTTAACAATATTTACTATTATGCAAGAGCATCCGAAAAGACAGAAAAAAATTGGGATGATGTTCCAGCTGACGTAAAAGCAACCTTTGACAAGCTTGGAATTCCAGAGGCGGAGAAAAAATTCCTTGCAGGTGTAGGTGCTCAATATGAATCTGAAGTTGTTTATCATAGTCTAAGAGAAGACTTGGCAAAAAAAGGTGTAGTTTTCCTTGATACTGATACTGCTCTAAAAGAACAACCTGAAATCTTCAAAAAGTATTTTGGCAAAGTAATTCCTCCAGAAGATAACAAGTTTGCAGCACTAAATAGTGCAGTCTGGAGTGGTGGATCTTTTATTTATGTTCCAAAAGGCGTCAAAGTAGATCTTCCATTGCAAGCATACTTTAGAATTAACAAAGAAAACATTGGACAGTTTGAAAGAACACTAATTATCGCAGATGAAGGTGCAGAAGTACATTATATCGAAGGATGTACTGCACCGGTTTATTCTTCAGAATCATTGCACTCTGCAGTTGTAGAATTAATTGCATTCAAAGATGCCAAACTAAGATACACAACAATTCAAAATTGGAGTAATGATGTTTACAATCTAGTTACAAAGAGAGCTTATGCATATCAAGGTGCAAGAGTGGATTGGGTTGACGGAAACATTGGAAGCAAGCTTACAATGAAGTATCCAGGAATCTATCTATTAGGACAGCATGCGCATGGTGAGACACTGTCTGTTGCATTTGCAGGAAAAAACCAACACCAAGATACTGGCGCAAAGATGGTACACTTGGCACCAAACACCACATCTAGAATTACATCAAAATCAGTTAGCAAAAGCAATGGAAGAACCACCTATAGAGGACTGCTTCATGTTGCAAAAGGAGCTACAAACGTAAAATCTTCTGTTAGATGTGATGCATTACTTTTAGATGATGAATCAAAAACTGATACTTATCCATACATGGAAATTAATCAAGAAGATGCCACTATTACACATGAGGCAACCGTAGGAAAGATAGGAGATGAGCAGATCTTCTACCTTATGACAAGGGGCTTTTCAGAAGAAGAAGCACTGACCCTCATTGTAAACGGATTCATCGAACCGTTTACCAAAGAGCTCCCAATGGAGTATGCAGTGGAGCTTAACAGACTAGTAAAAATGGAAATGGATGGCTCTGTCGGTTAGACTGTAGCCTGAAATTTTTAAGAAATGTCCTCATTTGTTCTATCAAAGCTTGGTCAAAATCACATAGACGAAATCTCTGACGCAAATAACGAACCGTCTTGGCTTAAAGAATATAGAAAAAATTCTTTTGCAATATACCAACAATTACCACCAGAAGTATCACCACTGTACAACAAGTACAGCGATGCAAACAAGATGAACCCAGACGAGGTAACATTCTCACTTAGCTCAGATAGTACAGTTCCAGATTTTGTTAAAGACAGAATGAATGAGCTTGCAGACAATCCACACGTGGTACAAATTGGAACAAACATCCACAAAATAAACTTGCCATCAGAATTAAAATCAAAGGGACTGGTAATATGTTCAATACAAGACGCGATAAAAGATCATTCTGATAAAATAAAACAATCACTAGAATCAACTGATCCAAAAACAGACAAGTATACAGCACTAAACAACGCATTTTTTAATTCAGGAATTTTCATCTATATTCCCAAAAACATGATCTTAGAAAAGACAATTCACCTGATTTCGTCACTGTCTATGGACCAGACTTCCACAATATCTCGTAATGTGGTAATAGGAGAAGAAAACTCCAAGGCGTCTATTGTACAAGAGCTTTATGCGCCAAAAAGTCCAAAACAGCAAGCCTATCTTGAGCTGCTAAACGTGCATGTGAATCAGAACACCGAGCTTGATTTAATCACATTACAGGCAATGGACCAAAACGCAGTAAACTTTTCCACAAGAAAGGCAGAAATTTTGCGAGACGGCAGGATGAACTGGTATCTTGGATTGTTTGGCTCACTTCTTTCAAGATATAAAATTGATAACTATCTATCCGGAATTGGGGCAAATGCCAACGACACTGAGGTTGTATTTGGAAACAAGAATCAATCATTTGATATTACATCAAACTTGATACATATAGCACAATCAACTAGTGGACGAGTTCTTGAAAAATCTGTATTAAAAGATACTTCAAAGTCATTATTCAAAGGAATGATAAGAATTGAAAAAGAGGCACACCATACAGAATCCTATCTTGCTGGTCACTCTATCTTACTTGATAAAGGCGCAAAATCTGATTCCATTCCAGGCCTTGAAATATTTACAAACGATGTCAAGGCGACACATGCGGCTTCTGTTGCTCAGATTGATGATGAACAGCTCTTTTACTTGGGTACACGATGCCTTTCAAAATCAGATGCTCAAAAAATCATAGTTGAAGGATTCCTTGAACCACTTTCAAGAAAAATGTCATATCAAATTAGGGCATGGATAACATATCTTATAGACTCAAAATGGCTTGGCCGCGAACTTTCAATAAAATCAGATGATCAGCTAAAGGAGCTCTTGGAAGTTGAAGAGACAAGGTATCGTGAAACAGACATCTTTGGAAGTCATTACAAATACAGGTGAGAATTTTTTGTCAAAATGGATAAAGGCTTGTAGCAAAAAAGAATTGGAAAAAGGCGAGATGCTTGATTTTGATCATGATGATAAAAAAATTCTTTTAGCAAATCTTAATGGCAAAATATATGCCACTGACAGAATATGCACACATGCAGAAGCTGACCTCTCGACTGGAATTTTAAATGATGAAGGAGTGACATGCCCCCTACATCTTTCAACTTTTAATCTTGAGACAGGAGTACCACAAAACCTTCCTGCCGAAGTGCCTCTTAAAACCTACAATGTTAAAATAGAACAAAATGAGATCTATGTCGAGGTTGAATAAATTTGCAAACTAGTGTAATGAATATAGAAAATATAAGAAACGACTTTCCTATTCTAAAACGCAAGGTTCACAAAGACAAACCTCTTGTTTATTTTGATAATGCAGCAACAACACAAAAACCAATCCAAGTAATAGATTCCATTAGCAATTATTATCTTAATTATAATTCCAACATACACAGGGCAGTGCACGAACTTGCAGAAGAATCTACTGCCGCATACGAACTTACAAGAGACAAGATTGCAAAATTCATCAATGTAAAAAATCGTGAAGAGCTAATCTTTGTTAGGGGAACAACAGAAGCAATCAACCTTGTTGCATATTCTTGGGGACGACAAAATGTACAAAAAGATGACATTGTTGTAACAACTGAATATGAGCATCACAGCAACATTGTGCCATGGCAACTCTTGACAAAAGAAAAAGGAGCCAAACTTGAATACATTGGAGTAGATGACAATGGTGAGCTCATACTTGACCAATTAGATACATATCTCGATACTGGAAAGGTAAAGCTTGTAACATTTAGCCAAATGTCAAATGTTTTAGGAACAATAAGCAAGACTGAGGAGATAATAAAAAAATGCCATCAAAAGGGAGTACGGGTACTAGTTGATGGAGCTCAATCGGTTCCACATCTTAAAGTAGACATACAAAAACTAGACTGTGACTTTTTTGCATTCTCAGCTCACAAGATGCTTGGCCCAACAGGTGTAGGGGTGTTGTGGGCAAGAAAAGAATTACTAGAAAACATGGTTCCATTTAACGCAGGAGGAGACATGATAAGAGAGGTACACAAGTATGAGACAACCTGGAATGATCTGCCATACAAGTTTGAAGCTGGAACTCCAAACATTGCAGATGTAATTGGATTTTCTGCAGCTTTAGATTATCTTGATAAGATAGGCATGGACAAAGTACGTGAGCATGAAGTTGAATTAACCAAATATGCTCTTGACAAAATTTCTGCAGTAAAAGGAATAATTCTATACGGACCGCCAGATATCACAAAACGGGGAGGAGTTATTTCATTTAATCTTGGGGATATACATCCACATGATCTTGCTACAATAATAGATGAAGATGGTATTGCTATACGATCTGGTCATCACTGCGCACAAGTTTTGATGGAAAGACTAGATGTTTCTGCAACATCTCGTGCAAGTTTTTATATCTATAATACAAAAGAGGAAGTAGATGTTTTTATCAGGTCACTTAATAGAGCTAGGGAGCTGTTTAGAATTTGAGTAGTGCAGACATTTATCGAGAAATCATTTTAGATTATTATAGAAATCCACGAAATTATGGAAAAATAGAAAATCCAGATATTTCAAAAAAAGATAGCAATCCGTTATGCGGTGATGAGCTTGAAATGCACATCAATCTTAAAGACAACAAGGTTTCTGATGTGAAATTTATGGGAAAAGGATGTGCAATAAGTCAGGCTAGTGCTTCAATGCTAACAGAACTTATCATGGGTAAAGATTTTGATTTTGTAAAAAAACTAACAAAAGAGGACATACTTGAAAACCTTGGCTTGCATGACCTAGGACCTGCAAGAATAAAATGTGCTCTGTTATCTCTTAAGGTTCTAAAGTATGGTATATACTCATATGTCTCTGACAAGCTAAAAGATACAGTTTCTGCTGATAAAATAAAAGAAGAAGCATCAGGTCTCTTCTAAATTGATTACACAATCTACATCTATTCCACTACAAATTAGAAAAATAATTTATGAAAAATTCAATGATACAAACCTGAGATTTACAAACGACGAGATCTTTGAAATACTAAAAGGAGACATTGACCAGTCCTTGACAATTGATGATATGCCTCCGTTTTTTAAACAACTACATAATGACAGCCTTTTAAGACCAATAGCGCAGGATTTTACCACCCAGTGGTACAAACTCTTTGCAGAAGTCGAGAAATTCAAGTGTAATTCATGTGATCTAGAAATACATTTGGGAAAATTGGAATCAAGAATTTGTCCAAACTCTGAATGTAAAGCTACTGTCTAGTTCTGTATCTTTCTGCGGCCTCTTCTAAGGACTGAATCATTGGAAGCTTGACTCCTGTTAAATATAACACCAGTGCTCCACCTGCAGTACTGATGTGATTTATCTTGTCTGCCAAGCCGTATCTTTTGAGCGCTGCAGTAAGATGACCGCCGCTTACAATGGTGGTAGCAAAAGAATCTGCAACTCCCCTAAGTAAGCTCTCAGTACCAAACTTGAAATTCTCATTTTCAAAAAATCCTGCAGGGCCACTCATAAAAACAGTTCCTGCACCATTTATTGATTTTATGTAATAGTCTATCGTCTTTGGTCCAAGATCAAGTATATGGTCACCTTTTCCTAATTCCCGTACATCCATCTCTACTCTGGAACCATCCTTTTCTATTGCAATATCTACTGGCAGTGAAAAAACATCTGGATATTCTCCAATAAGAGAATGAGCTTTTGAAACTACTTCTTCTTCTTGTTTTATACCAAGAGGGAACTTTATTCTTCCTTGTGCCCGCATGAACACGTTTGCAATAACTCCGGTAAGCAGAACCTGATCTGCTCGTCCATTTTGAATTAATGTCTCTATTGCTTCTAGTCTATCATTGATTTTGGAGCCTCCTAACACTACAACATGTGGGGATTTGGCTACAGTCATTATCTCATCTAGTCTTCTGACTTCTCTTTCAACAAGCCTTCCTGCACATGCAGGAAGTATATGGGAAAATCCTATGATTGAAGGATGTGCTCTATGAGAGCTTGGAAAAGAATCAATCACACAAAGATCAAAAAGCTTTGAAAGCCTGCTGACCATGATTGTCTTAGAAGCATTATCTGGAGTAAATTCATAGTTTTCCTCTGCACAAAGTCTCAGATTGTCAAGCAAAATTATGTCACCGTTTTTCATATTTTTTATTTCTCTTTGAGCTTCTGAACCAATCACATCTTCAACATATTTTATGTCACGACCCAAAATTTGTGAAAGAACTTTGGCGTGGTTTTCCATTCCAGTATAATCTTTGTTACCAACTCTTCCTTGATGGGAAGCAATGACGACCTTTGAATCCTTTAGATCTTTTAGGGACTCGGTTGATTCTCGTATCCTACTTGTTTCCAAGATCTGTATAGTTTTAGGATCCATCGGGCTGTTCATATCGACACGCAAAAAGACAGTCTTTCCTTTGGTATCTAGATCATCAAGGGTTAGGATCCTCACGGCGATACTATCTTTGTGAGTGGTTAAAATCTTTTAGTCATACGTTTTTGTAATCGTAAAATAGTTCCAAGATAACTTTTCTGTTTGGTAAGACCACGACAAACTTGTAACTCCAATATAAAAAGTTCTTAACTTTCGTCTAGAGGAATATTCTAGTCCATTTTTACGAGTGATTTTGCGCTAACACTGTTATGTGATACATATATGATTTTATAGCCAAATTATGTCAAAACTTGTTTGTTTCCTGTATCAAAATAATACATGCTAGTCATTAAGTTACTTCGCTATCTAGAAGATTCTGCTTTGCAAGGTAAGAAAATTTTCTCAATTATATTGATAATGCTACTGGTACCATTTTCTATTTTAAATAATTTTCCGCAAGCTAATGCCGATCCCAATGGAACCACATCAACTGATATCAACGGAACAAATCCTGCTGGGATTCAAACTAATCAAACCATAACCGTAGCAAATAATCAGCAAAGCATACAGACCAATTCCACTGTGATATCTAGCGGCTCAAACTCGGATAATGCTACCAGTCTTTCCCAAACCTCATCAGAAAATAATCTTACCCAATATCTGGATTCAGGATCATTAGAATCTCATTCACCTAGCAGCTGGCAAAAGCACTTAATTGACAAGGAAAAGGCATCTCCCCACAAGACACATCATCCTATTCATATCAAGCACCATTTCAACCCATCAGAAATAGTTCCTTTTGTTTCATCTCAAAGCACACTTGGGACCAGCCCACAAGGAATCTGGACTGCGTATGCTCTTAATTCACTAAATTGTTCAATGACAGGCTACCAGTGGGGTGACCCTCATCTTTGCGGATACGGACAAGTAATAGGAATTGTAGATTGGTATTATGATCCTGTAATAGAACATGACCTTGGTACCTTTAACCAATACTATGGTCTTCCTTCATGTACTAAAGCAAATGGATGCTTGACTATCTCAGTAGAGGCTGGAGCACCAACTGATCCTAACGTACCATATAATATGCCAACAGATTTGGAGGTATCACTTGATGTGGAATGGGCACATGCAGTTGCTCCTGGAGCTAAAATCTTTCTTGTCAATACTGCCACTAACTCTGAAAATGATCTTTATGGTGGACAGGGCTTTGTTGGTGGAGTAAACATTGCCTCCAAGTGGCCAGGTGTTCATCAAGTATCGATGAGCTTTGGTGGCCAAGAATCTTCTTCCGATTCTTCTTTTGATTCATCATTTCAAGCACCAGGTGTGAGCTACTTTGCAAGCTCTGGAGATGCTGGAACTGGTACGATTTATCCTGCAGCATCCCCGTATGTTGTTTCTGTCGGTGGAACAATTCTTAACTTTAATACTGCAGGAAATCTTCAAAGTGAAACTGCTTGGAGCGGAAGTGGTGGAGGATACAGTATAAACAAGGCAGAGCCTCTATACCAAACCAATTACGGTATATCCAGTAATAAGATGAGGGCACAGCCCGATGTTGCATCTTCGGCTACAAATTTCCCAGTATTTGACAGTATTCTAGTAAGCGGACAATCAGGTTGGTATACAGTATATGGAACAAGTGCTTCTGCACCAGTATGGGCTTCAGTTGTCGCAATAGCAAACAGCCAAAACAGTACTCCTCTTTCTTCCACATCATTTGGAACACTAAACGCAATATACAATGCGGCAAGTGGTAACAAGTATAATACAAACTTTAGAGACATCACATCAGGAAATAATGGCAATTGTGCCATTTGTAACGCAGGACCAGGATATGACTTTGTAACTGGCCTAGGTGCTCCAATTGCAAATAACTTGATATCATCTCTTTCAAATAAGCCAATTGTTTCGGTATTATCTGATCAAGCTTCATGTCAAGCGCTTGGAGGAAGTTGGAATTCTAGCTTGACATGTACTATATTTGATTTAGCAATTGGCTCTGGCAACTCGTTGACAGTTAATAGTGGTGTTACACTAGCCGTTACCGGCACTCTTACTAACTCTGGTACAATAACCAATGCTGGTACCATAATCAACTCTGGTACAATTACCAACAACTCTGGAGGCACGATCATTAACAACTTTGGAGGCATCATAACTAACTCTGGTACCATCACCAACTCTGGTACAATTACCAACAACTCGTTTGGCATCATAAACAACTCTGGCACAATCACTTTCTATGGTACAATCACCAATGACTATGGCGGTGTCATCAACAACACTGGTACCATCAAATCTTACAGTACCATAACTAATTCTGGTACCATCACTAACAACTCTCACGGTCTTGTTATCATTTATTCGGGTAGTACCATAAACAACTCTGGTACCATCAACAACTCTGGCGGCACGATCACCAACTCTGGCATCCTCAACAACAACAGTTACATCTACAACTCTGGTACCATCACTAACAACTCGGGTGGCATCATAAATAACTATAACATCATCACTAACTCAGGTACTATCAACAACTCTGGCATTATCTACAATCACTGTACTAAGATTACCACTAATCCAATAAATAATCTTGGTAGTGGAATAGTAAACTACCCATGCCCATAAGTATGAACTACCATATTCATTGTTACTGTGAAAACTCCATTTTTCTTGAATCTATTCCATAGATCAAGTTTTTAATTTTTATAAAATAAATCTTGTAATGTTTCCAAATTATAAAAAATTAGGAAAGGGTTCAACCAGCAAAAATGTCTGAGATTTGTTGTGATTATTTCTTAGTCAGGTCTAACAAGATCAAATCTTTGAGTTTAGATCAGTGAAAGTTTGTGCCTAAATTATTAATTATAAAGTTATGGGAGATTCAATACCTATTTTGTTATATTATTTTTAGAAAAATGATATTTAAAATATAAAATTTAGAAATTCCCGAAATTGGAAGATCATACTTTTATAGATCGCATTCTATGATCAAAACTGGGTTTGGGTATGGGAAAAATAATAATTCTACCAGTAATCGCTGCTTT